>NZ_CP048113.1:7460000-7760000 GCF_010093065.1 Chitinophaga agri
AGAATTTTTTAAGTTGTACGACTATGCTGCTGATGGCTTGAAAAAGGCGTTGCCGACAGCCAGAATAGGAGGGATCAATATTGCTGGAACAAGTGGCAGAACGGCTACGGAGTGGACAACTAAATTTATTGAACATTGCATTTCCGGTACCAACTACGCTACCGGCGAAACAGGTTCACCCTTGGAAGCGGTGCTGTTTCACGCGAAGGGAAGCCCACGACTGATAAAAGGTACAGTGAGAATGAACATGGCTCCGCAACTTCGGGATATTGCTGCCGGATTTCGTATAGCGGCTTCATATCCGCAAACCCGTCATCTACCGCTGATCATCGGAGAGTCGGATCCGGAAGGTTGTGCTGCCTGCGGAATGGCCACTAATCCGGAGAATGCCTACCGTAATGGCACCCTCTACTCCAGTTATACTGCTGCTTCCTTTGCGCGGAAATATCTCCTGGCAGATCAGTATGCTATTAATTTCCTTGGCGCAGTATCCTGGTCATTTGAATTTGAAAACCAACCGTGGTTCTATGGTTTCAGAGACCTTGCTACGAATGGGGTAGATAAACCGGTGCTGAATGTATTCAGGATGTTTGGTATGATGTCCGGCGAAAGAGTAGCGGTGTCCGCGAATCGGATGTACCCGCTGCAAACAGTGCTGGATTCCAGTATCAGAGGTGAGCAGACTGAAATCGGGGCACTTGCTGCCAAAGCCCCCGGGTCAGCAACTGCAATGGTCTGGAACTACCATGATGAAGATAAACAAGGCGCTGCGGAGCCAGTAAATGTAACATTCAGGGGCGTGCCGGCGAAGCTGGTCTCCACTAAAACTTATCTCATTGACAATGCGCATAGTAATTCCTATGAGGTATGGAAAAAGATGGGCTCACCACAGCATCCAACTAAAAAGCAGATCACAATACTGGAGAAAGCCGGCATGTTGCAATGTGTGCAGCAGCAGCAGCAGGCCATTAACAATGGCGAACTAAAGCTCACCCTCCATTTACAGCGACAGGCAGTAGCTTTGGTAATATTGAACTGGTAGTAATGCGCTGTTTAAGCCGGTGTAATAATAGCGGTATAACATGCGAACACCGGTACGACATGAGATGTTCGCATGCTATTTTACTGTATGGATGGGGGAGGTGTATGAATACCCCATTTTTCATTAGGCATATTCCCCATTCTCATCAGCAGTTTTCCTCCTTTCATCAGTTCGTCGCGGTATAGCCATGCGTTATCAAGCGGCTTACCATTAAAGCTGGCCGATTGTACGTAGATGTTTTGCTTACTATTATTTTCCGTAATGATGACGAGTGTATTGCCGTTACCCAGTTTGATGTCTGCCCGGTCAAACAGTGGGCTTCCCAGTTGGATAACAGGCCGCAGGTCGGTCAGCCCTTTCACATCGAACAGTCCCAGGGATGCCATCACATACCAGGAACCCAGTTGTCCCTGATCTTCATCCTGTCCGTAGCCATACCCATGGATGCTTTCTGTTCCATAAAATTCATCACAGATAGCCCGTGTCCATTTCTGCGTAAGCCAGGGTTTACCAGAATAGTTAAACAGCCAGCTCACATGCAGATTGGGCTGGTTGCCATGATTGTAACTGGCCTTTATACCTGCAAATGCATCGATCGTTTTTCCTCCTCCGAAACTGTTTTGCTGAGCTGTGCGGAAGATATCGTCCAGTCTAGCGTTAAATTCATCTTTGCCAATAGCTGCGATAAGACCCGCAGGATGTTGCGGTACATAAAAGGTGTACTGAATGGCATTACCCTCCTGAAATCCACGCCAGGGCTCCAGTGGATCAAAATTGCTGATAAATTCACCAGTGGCCGTTTTGGGCTGTATCAGTTTTGAAGCAGGATTGAAAAGCAGTTTCCATCCATTAGACCTGCTGATGAAATAATCATAGTCAGCCTGCTTGCCCATGGCTTTTGCCATTTGCGCTGCTGCGAATGCACTATAGCTATATTCCAGGGTGTGTGATGCTGAAAACCTGGAACCTGTGGAATCAGTTCTATCCTCTTCAAGAAAAGGAGCGTAACCATATTTATTAAAAGCGGATACGTCCAGTTTACCGGAGCCTACGGGTCTGTTTGTTCCATCTGTTTCGTTTGCCCTGATGGCCTTGTATGCCAGGAGTGTATCGTAATCACGGATGCCACACTGGTAGGCTGCGGCAATTGCCAGTCCTACAAAGTTGGTCCCCACGCCGGAGGTGAAATGTCCATTGGAGACACCGTCGGCAAACCAGCCCTTTTTCTGATAGACATCCATTTGTGAACGGACATAGTCGTTGTAGTGCTCAGGATATGCCAGTGCCCAAAGCTGCGTCAGGTTCCAGAACGCTCCCCAGATTGCGTCAGTATTATAAAGGTTTGTCTGCCCCACATCGTTGATAATGCCACGGCCCAGGAGTGCATGATATAGTCCGGTGTAAAATTTGGTCTTATCCTGTATATTAGTGCCGGTTACCGCGAGTTTCCCCAGCTCCCGTTGCCAGATCTGCTGCGCACGTTTTTTCGCCTGGCTGAAATCGAGTTTGGTTGCTTCTGCTTCAAAGTTCATTTTAGCATTTAGTGTTGACGTATAGGATAGTCCGATCTTTAATTCTACAGTCTCCTGACTTGTTGTAGCAAATTCAAGGAACAGACCAGCTCCTTTGCCCTTTATCTCCCGGGTGTCCTCTTTTACTTCATGATTATTGAACGCGCCTACCGTCTGAGGTTTCTTACTGATCTCGCCATAGAAATACATATTGATCCTGCCCTGTGGGTCATACTTTTGAATATAGGCTGGGTAGGTGGTGACAAATCCCTCAAAGTGTGTGGCATCAGTCATACGGACGCCTGCATCGATCACTTCACCACTTTCTCCCTGTTTATTGCCAATATCGAGTATGATCCTGGCATCCTGACTGGCAGGAAAGGTGTACCGGTGAAATCCTACACGCTCAGTAGCGGTAAGTTCAGCAGTGATATTATAGTCATCAAGTTTTACCTTGTAATAGCCTGGCTGAGCCACTTCATTCCCGTGGTCAAACAGCGAACGATACCCGTTTTTTACTCCTTTTTCAGCATCTTCCAGCTGTCCGGGAATCAGTATTCTTTTACCAGTTGCCGGCATGACGACGATACCACCAACCTGCCATTCATGGAAATGAGCGAATCCTTCGATTGACCGGTGTCTTGTGTCATAACCGACTGCTTCCCACCCACTGGGATTGCCATAATGCCCGTTCGTGGAAGGGGCCAGTTTGGCCATGCCGTGTGGCAATGCGGCTGGAGTGTAGAAGAACCACCGGCTATGCGCGGTGCCTATACCCGGATCTGCATATCGTAGCAGGTTTTCCTTCTGGGCCGCACAGGAAAAAAGAAATGCTGTTATGACTAGGAGGTATATATGTCTGTACATTGGCTGTTGTTATGTATGTACAAACATAAGATTTTAAGTATAGAATGTCAAGGTGAAATAATTTTTCCCAATAAGTGCTGGTAACCTGACCACCATTGCAGCAATGTCTCCGGATGGCACTAATACCACTAATTATATCTCTTACGACAATAAGATCAACATGCATCAGACCAATGCTATCTGGCAGTTAATAGACAGGGATTATAGCGTTAATAATCCATTTACCGCAGTTTCTTATAACTCCTCAGGGCTGCCGACAATTATAGGTGGCGAGTCAAGTTCGGGGAGATTCCTGGATTATAATTTCACAGGCCAGCTCGAAATATTCTATGACTGTCGTGGCGTTGGCCATTGGTAGCATTTAATGTTTAAATGATGATCTGAAGAATGCGTTGAAAGACTTCCAGTGTTCTGTTACCCTAAGATCCTAACAATTCTTACGCATACAGGAACGGGGCATCAGGTACCTGGCGATGAACAGATCGATCTGGCATGTGAGGCGCTGCATCATGCAGCCGATAGGGTATACAGGCCGATGCACGGAGATGATGTGCAGCTACTACTGGAGAAACATTGTCTGTGCAAAGGACTGTAAGTTTATCCTTAACTATCAATAAAAGCGGAATGCCTGGTTAATACGCTGCACCTGCTAACAATTAAAGCACATCTTCTCATGGAAATCAGGAAGATGTGCTTTTTCATTATGCGATATTGTAACTGGCGATGTCATCACTGCGCTGCCAATTTCCGGAGAAAGATCAGGTAGTCTTTCGCACTTTGTTCGATCCGTTCTTCTGTTGCATGGTGTTCTGCTCCATAGAACGCAAAGAGCGGCCGGTAATCGGCCTTCACATAGTCAAAAGTGAGCTCAAATGGTGTTGTTAGTTGTTGAAGGGTATATTTATACCTGGCTCCCTGATTGTAATCCTCCTCATCAACGCCAGCTGAAATAGCCAGCGCAATTTTTTTGTGTTGCAGCTTATAGCCGCTCTTGCTACCATAAGCCCATCCGTAGGTGAGTACCTCATCCAGCCATGTTTTAAATAAGGGCGGGCAATTAAACCAATAGAATGGAAACTGGAAGATGATGTTGTCATGTGCTGATAATAATGCCTGTTCCCGCTCAATATCTATTCTTCCGTCCGGATAACTGGCATGCAGATCGTGTACAGTGTATAATTCTTTTTGATCACGTAAAACTTCTATCCATCTTTTGTTCACCTTTGAGCCCGCCAGATCCGGGTGTATCACTATTACCAATGTTTTATTCATGTCGCTGCTTTTTTATCACTTCACAAAAGTATCTAACTTTGTAAATTGTGTGTACATCAGATGCTGAATGTAAGGAACTAACAAAAGTGTAACTATGAGTAAGATCAAATCATCATCCACCCATCAGGAGAATAAGCAGTTGCTGGAGGCGGAGTGCCCTGAGATCTATGCTGCCAATCAGATCAGCGGGCAATGGACCGTTGCTATCTGTTGCTGCCTGGCGATCGGCACACGGCGATTTGGAGAACTGAAAAAGGAACTGCCTACTATTACAGAACGTATACTCACACTCGAGTTGAAAAAGCTGGAGCAAAGGCAGCTGATCGTACGTACGGTATATGCAGAGGTACCCGTACGTGTTGAATACGAATTGACAGAGATCGGTAGAGAGCTGGTGCCCATAATGGAGCAGTTACAGCACTGGGGAATACGGCATAAGGCATGGGTTTCCCGCGAACAGACCGTATAGGTTTTAGCGAATGATGTCATTTGTACTGGATATTTTTCTGCGGCGGCGTTTTTTCTGATGTTTTTTTAAAATAGCTGTAATGTACGTCTGTCGGGTATTTGTGGTGATGATGGTTGTTTTTTATTGAAAATATTTTAAATAAAGTGCTTGATATTTAAAATTATTGCCTATCATTGCACCCCGATCGAAAAGAAAGGGAATGATTCCGTAGCTCAGTTGGTAGAGCAATACACTTTTAATGTATGGGTCCTGGGTTCGAGTCCCAGCGGGATCACAGAAAATTAAACGCTTCAAGTTCTTGAACTTGGAGCGTTTTCACTTTTAGGGAGTTTCACATACTGCTTATATCAACGATTGGTAGGTTAGAGTCTCTTGTCTGCTTTGGCGGCACGATGTTCATTCCCTTTAAAAATGGCCTTGTCTGTGCTATTTGTTTACTCTTCACTCTTTCATCAAACCAATGCCCAAAGAAATCTGCATAGGTGTCATATGTTTCTTCACTTACAAGACCTCTGATGAAATTTTCAAAGTCCTTCGCCAGAAAAGTTTTTTATAATTCGATTCCTGGTCGGCATGCAACGCTTCGGGCTCCCGTCTTTTCCTCATTTCGAGTAGCCCAGCATTATAATGGATCTTTATTAAAAGCATATTCCAACAGCTAGCTTTTATAGTTATCAATACCAATCTGCATCGACTTCTTTCTGCATTCCTCTGAGGCTGTTTCATCATACCAGGTGACTTGAAAATGATCGCATGTAACTGCTGCAGGTAAATCTTCTATCTGATACGTGATTGAATTGCGACCGACACAAATGACGTTGCCAAAAAATGGGAATGCCTCCAGCACCCCTACACGGAATGCCGGAAGACCTGCATTGGTAAAGGCAAGAGGATCAAACAGCATAGTGAGTCGTTTATTCGGATGTATCATGTCAACTGTATCGGTGTGCAGGAGCTCTTTTACCTGCTGGTATCGAATGGCTGTTTCTGCTGGCAATATGATTTCTTTCATTGTCTGCTCATAACCGTCGAATAATATAGCGCGCATGGGGTATTTATGGTTTGACAACAAAAATAATAAGTTCATTTATTATTTTCGTGATATAAAATGCATGTTATGTATACCCCAAATATGGCAGATATCCAACGGATAGCCCTGATTAATGACCCTGTACTGCGCAATGTACTCATTACACAATCTTATTACGAGCTCTCGCAGATTATCATGTCCCGTACAGGGGCGGTAGCGAATTGGTGCACCTTCGCCACATGGGCGTCCAAGCAGGCCGGGCAGAGTATCCGGAAAGAAGACCTGCAGCGTACACTTGAAGCTCGGGTTGATATTGGACTGCTGAAAGAATTTCAGGCACTTATTGCCATTGCGGCGGAAATGGGTATTGGCGCCGGGTTGAGCGCCAGGCTTCATATGCTGGTAAAGAATAGTCTGCTTGGACGCATCGTTGATCGGACAGCCGAGGCAGTGGCCAGGGGAAATAAAAAGGTATTTGAAGAGATAGGCTTTCAGTTCGCCAGGTTTATTACTAGTTGCTTCGACCATGCGGAACCCGATTTACCAGGTTGTGAATCGTTTTGCAGGGAAATGCGTGATGGTGATCCGCCTGACGGGCAGCAATATTTAAAAAGCGCTTTCACAAATTACTATATGGCTTTTTTCGAGCATGACGAACAATTACGCCTGGAAAAATTACTGCTGGCAAACCTGCTGATCGGATTTCATGAGCAAACAAGGTTACAACCGGAAATCCTGGATTCTCTTAATGCTGCGTTTACAGGAAAAGATGCTTTTCGCAAAGAGGTGATTGATTTCTTATTTCCTCCCGGAAGTTGGCGTACGCAGGTACGTTTGCTCTATCTGAAAGCTACCGGAAAGGCTTCCCGCCTGGAGGCCGCAATTGACAGACTGACAACGGAGCTGCAGCACATAGTACGGAAGCAGATTACCGCCTGCCTGATGACGCTTAGTCTGCCGCATGAGAGACTATTGTTATCCAAAGACCTGCAGCGTACCTACCCCAGGGAGCTAAGCAAGCTTTCCTGTAAGGACCTGGTTGAATTGATGACAAGAATTGATACGACCCCTGATAGCTTGAAAGAAAGCGGTACTGAAGACTGGGGCGATCTCACTGATCGTATGCATTTTATTACGGAGCTTTTCCGTTGTTATCAGTTTGATGAACAGCTGCATCTGTCTGCGTTTGAATCGGTGCAGGTAGCGGCAATGAAGAGGGGAGAGGTGCCAACGGGACGGTTATAGCAATATGCTATCAGGTATAAAGGAGGCGTAATAGCCGGCTTGGACGTCTGATGTCATCAATAAAAAGCCCGGCTTCTTAAGCAAAAGAAAACCGGGCTTTGATGAATAGTCTTTTAGTGCATTGCTGTTCCAGACAGCAGTACCGTATTTATTCCATAGATTTGTAAGCCTACATAATATAATAGCTGTCTTCATTTTTTACGAAAACAGGAGCTGGTTCGCCAATGATCTCAAGTAAATTGGTTTCGATTGTCTGACAGATGGTGGTCATAGGTGTGTCCGTTGGCTTATTCTCAAAAGGGTCCTGCATGATAATTGCCGTTTGTTCAATAGCGATAAACAGCATTGGCACCAGAAATACGATCACTATTTCCATCCATTTTAACCTATCCTCTAGCCCAAAGGGCAGTATGGTCATCAATACATAGATCAGAAAATGGATCAGTAAGCTATACGATTTCGGGAATACCGTTTTCTTTATTCTTTCGCATTTACCCATCGAGTCACATAATCTGGCTAACGTAGCGTCTATCTGAACCTGTCTGTTGGGATCAAGATTGAATTGCGCAGTAGCATCGGCCAGTACCTCCGCATGTTTGTTCATGAGGAAATTCGGCCAGTTTGTGCTCTCTGTCATGTACATTGACAGATGTGCCTTGACTTTTTCCGAAGAAGGCGTGCCTCTTAAAGACTCTGACAGTACATAGCACCATATAATCTGGCGGTGAGCAAATGTTGCAACAATCGCTGATGCTTCCTGCTGAGGCATGAAGAGTCTGACTTGTCTGATTAGTGTGCGGCTGTCGTTGACAATAGCCCCCCAGATAACCCTCGCCTCCCACCAGCGTTCATAAGACTGAGATGTTCTAAATGCGAGCAGTAATGACAACATCGTTCCTATCAGCGCTGATATGGCAAGTGGAATGGAGAAATTTTTCAACATCCCATAATGATCTAAAGATCCGGCGACGATGGCATATGCCGCGATAGCTGCAAGATCCCATTTTATGAGATTGATAAAATATGTTATTGAGATGCTTTTATTGAGCAACATACCTGTAATATGGTTTATTGGGGATTTATAACGCTCTCAGCTAATCGTTCAATGTTCATCTGTATTCCAGTGACCAGCTCTCTTGGCACTCTAAAATACTGATGTTTCTTAAAATAGGCAGTATTTATTTTGTCCGGGTCCGTAGCTAATGGTGCTTTCCCGGATGCCTGGTCGTGATGCAACAATTAGCATAGGTACGCTACTAACAAACAGGAGCTGTTTAATCGTCCATGTTAGTGCGTTGTATACGAACCGCATTAATGATGGACAGTAACGCGACGCCTACATCCGCGATGACCGCCTCCCATAAAGTAGCAACCCCACTTGCACCCAGCACCAGCACAGCGATCTTAACGGACATCGCCAGTATGATGTTCTGCCAGACAATATTGCGGGTAATTTTGCCGCACCTGATAGCAGTCACTATCCTGGATGGCATATCATTCTGTATAACTACATCTGCCGTTTCAATTGTCGCATCACTTCCTAAACCACCCATTGCTATACCAACATCTGCCAACGCTACGACTGGCGCATCATTAACGCCGTCCCCGGCGAAAGCTATTTTGGCGCCGTTCGCTTTTAGTGTTGTTACTTTTTTTACCTTACCATCTGGCAACAGGTCTCCATATGCTTCCTGGATCCCCGTCTCTTTGGCCACTTTATCTACTACACGCTGTTTATCACCCGATAGCATGACAGTTCTCAATTTCAGCGAATGCATGGCTGCTACCGCTTCCCTTGCGTCTTCCCTGACCTCATCTGCTATAGTGATGTAACCTGTGTATTGATCATTTACAGCAGTTACAACGATTGTATCCACCTCTTGGCGTACGTCATCAGGGAATGGTATGCCATACTTCTCCAGCAGTTTTACATTTCCTGCCAGTATTGTTTTGCCTTCTACATTGCCGCTCAATCCATGTCCCGCTATTTCTTCCATCTCATCAACTTTGGGTAGTGGTATCTGATCGCCGGCATATTCCACGATGGCGCGTGCAATAGGATGAGTGGAAGCGCTTTCCAGTGCTGCTATTAACTTCACCAACTCGGTTTCGCTCATACCTGCCGCAACTACTTTCCGGACTTTGAAGACGCCTTTCGTCAATGTCCCTGTTTTATCCATCACAATGGTATCCACCTTCGTCAGCGCGTCCAGGAAATTACCTCCTTTAAGCAGTATACCGTTCCGCGCCGCCAGACCAATTCCGCCAAAGTATCCCAGGGGAATAGATACGACAAGACCACATGGACAGCTAATGACAAGAAAAACAAGTGCGCGGTAGAACCATGTCTGAAAGACATAACTTTCTACAAAAAATACAGGCAATACAGCAACGGCAAGCGCAAGAAAGAATACTATAGGTGTATATATCTTCGCAAACCGGGATATGAATAACTGCGTCTCGGACTTACGCGCAGTTGCATCCCGGACCATGTCCAGTATCTGGCTTAGCTTACTATCCCTGAACAAAGTGGTCACTGTTATTTCCACCACGGTGTTCAGGTTGACCATACCCGCTAATACAGGGTCTCCCTTGTACTTTGTATCCGGTTTACTTTCGCCCGTTAATGCTGCTGTATTAAAGGAGGCGCTATCAGATAATAGCAGCCCGTCCAGTGCTACCTTTTCTCCCGGTTTAACCTGTATTTTTTCATTTATAGCTATTGCTGACGGATGTATCATTTCGGCCTTACCCTCTCTTATAACAGTTACTTCTTCCGGACGAATATCCAGCATCTTTTTGATATTGGCTTTTGCCCTGTTAACAGCTGCGTCCTGGAACCATTCACCAATACTGTAGAATACCATTACGGCAACACCCTCAGGATATTCTTTTATGATAAAAGCACCTATTGTCGCAACGCTCATTAATACAAATTCATTAAACACATCCCCTCGTGTAGCCTTCCTCCATGCCATTCGGAGTACTTTCCACCCCGACAGCAGATAAGCCGCCAGATTGATGGTTAAGGAAACAGGCTGGGAAAAGGTGATGTTAAAGCCATATTCGAGTATCAGTACAACAACAAGGATAGCCAGCGCGGCTATCAGGTCAATGTGTTCCCGGATGGAGCTACTGCCGCCAGCAGCTCCGTGATCATGCCCGTCATGCCCGTCCTCATCGTGATCATGAGTACGATTATTAGCTATTATCCGATGTTCGTGGTGCGTTTCAATATTGTTTGCGGAGGTCTTATTATTCATAACAATTGATTAGAGACTGATTATTCCTCTTCACCTTTATTGGTGAGTTTAGCTAATACAAAAAAGGTTCCTTTGGTAACCAGTAACGCGCCCGCAGGAATTGGTTCAACCGGTGTGATCGCAGTATATCCCATGTCCGTTATACCTTTGGCGACAGCCCATTTTTCAAAGAAATATACCGTACCGTCTCCTCCAGATTTGTCCGCCCGGGTAGATACTTTCTTTTGCAGGATAAATACGTAATCCTGACCTGCATGACTGACGATCGCCTCTGTAGGCACAGCAGGCAGGAATAATGTACCTGTGTTAATGATCCCTGTTACATTCATACCCTCTATCAATCCGCTTTTTTCTCCTTTTACAACAGCATGTACTGGAATGGTCTTGGTATTGTTTTCAAATGCCGTACCAATGGAAAAGATCTCCGCGTCATACCTTTGACCAGGATTATTGGTAAGTGTAAAGCTAATGCTCTGTTTGGTCTTAAGTAATGGGAGATCTTTTTCGTACACAAACAAGTCCAGATGTAGTTCGGAATTATTGACGATCTGTGCAATGGGCATTGATGCATTGACCTGCGAACCTATTTGTGCTGATACGGAACTGATGGTCCCACTGATAGGAGCGGTGATGGCAACAGTCGTATTAATCTTGCCATTAGCAACAGCATTCACCGAAACACCCATGGCTGCTAACTCCTGCTGCAAGGCATTGCGGCTGGACGTTAAGGTGGTTAGTTCCGTCTGTACACGCTGAAGATTTTTCATGGGCGCCGCGTTCCCCTGTACCAGTTCTTCCTGCCTGTGCAGCTCTGTTGCTGTCAGTTTGATCTGTGCCAGCGTCGCCTGTAGCTGTTGCTGTGTCTTCGCCAGTGACGGATTCGTCAATGTCGCTATTACCTGTCCCTGTTTGACATAATCACCAGGTAATACGTGTAATGTTTTGATGACGCCATCGATAACTGAAGTGACAATTGCCTTATTCTGGTTAGGAACGTTCAGCATACCATTCGCTTTAATCGAATTGGTCAGGTCCCTGTACTGTACGGTATCCGTTTGAATGCCTACAGCGTCTACCTGCTCCTGTGTTATTTCAGCAATTGTTGTATTCTCGTGAGCTTCGGTCTCCTTTAGGGCTTCCGGCTCCTTCCTGCTGTTGCTGCATGAAGCCAGTGCTGCACCTGTTATTAAAAAAAGAAGTAGTCTTCGCATTATAATATTTTTACCTGTTAGTATAGTAGTTGAACTGGATAACGGACTGATTGTATTGGTTGAGTACGTCCAGATAATTACGTTGAATATCGATTGCCTGGGTAAGGAATTGGGATAACTCGGCAAAGCTGATCTCACCGGCTCTGTAGCTTAGTCCCGCCGCCTTAATAATGGCGTCCGCCTGTTGTAATCCGGTGGACTCGTAGTAACGTAGCAATTCTCCGTTTTTGCTGACTTCTTTTAATAGCTGTCGGTACGATGTGCCAATCGCCAGTTGCTGGTATGACAATAAAGACTGCTGGTACGCCATTTCGAGTTCGGATGCTTTCACCGAATGACGATAAGCCCCCCTGCCCAACAGGGGAATACCCACGCTGACGGAGAAACCTGAATAGGGATTGCTCATTCCGTATAGCCGTTGTGTAAAGAAACGTCCCTGAAAGTCAGGCATACGGGAGCGTTTTGTGACCCGCAGTTCAGCCGCAGAAATAGCAATGTTCTGCGCCTGCAACGATAGTAGCGGATGCATTTCGTAGTTGTTGGCAGTATCAGCGACCGTCATTTTCTCCAGATGCTTGTTCTCTGGCATAAAAGGACTGTCGGTATTCATCAGTTTTTTCAATGTTTCCTGTTGCGCTTCTATGTCTTTCGCGATCAGCTGAAGTTGCACAGTAGTCTCTCTTGCCTTGGCAATGCCTGCAATACTATCCAGACCGGCCGATTCTCCGGTGCGGGCTCTCAGTACCGATGCTGCGGAGAGCGTGGAATATATACTATCCAGCTTTATCCATAACCGTTCGCGACTTTGCAGGTACCAAAGTGAGTAATAAGCACTGGACAGCTCTCTTCTTAAATCAAGTACCTTCGCTTGTTTGTTATATTCAAATGATCTGCGTTGTTCATTGAATACCTCTCTTCTGGCCTTATAGAGGCCCGGCCAGTCGAGTGTCTGCGACACACCGATCTTTAATATTCCCCTGCTGTCACTGGGTCTCAGATCTTCGTTCTCCGCAAATATGCCGGTATTAGGAATGGTGAATCCCGTTCTGCCAAGCGCCTCACTTTTTTGTAACTGCAGTTCAGCCCCTTTTACCTGCAGGTTGTGCTGCAATGCCTTCTCATATGCCTGCTGAAATGTGATGCGTGACGCAGGAGCGCCCTGCTGTGCACGAGTGGCAGTTGCAGCACCCAGGCATATTAACAGGAGCAGTGTTTTTGTCATTCCAGCTATACTCATCTTTGCTGGTTTGTTAAAGAGGAGATATAATAGTGGCAATACGATCAGTGTGAGTAGGGTCGCCGTAATGAGTCCCCCGATAACAACTGTGGCCAATGGCTTTTGTACTTCCGCTCCGGCGCCGGTGGAGATAGCCATCGGGAGAAATCCAAGTGAGGCAACTGTGGCCGTCATCAGTACGGGGCGCAGTCGCTCCATCGTACCTCGCCGTATCCTTTCAAGTGGATCAGTAACGCCCTCTTTTTCCAGGCTATTGAATGTTGCAACTAATACGATGCCATTCAGTACCGCAACACCAAACAGCGCAATAAAGCCGACACCAGCAGAGATAGAGAATGGCATACCTCTTAGTAGAAGCGCAGCGACTCCACCTATTGCTGACAGGGGGATCGCTGTGAAAATAAGCGATGCCTGTTTAAAGGAATGGAAGGTGAAATAAAGTAGCATAAAGATCAGCAACAGTGCCGCGGGAACAGCGATCTGTAATCTCGCGGATGCTTTTTGCAGATTTTCAAATGTTCCGCCATAGGTGAGATAATATCCTGTAGGCAGCTTATAGGTAGCCAGTTTTTCCTGGATCTCCTTCACTACTGTTGCTACATCCCGGCCGCTTACATTAAATCCGATCACCAGCCTTCGTTTTGCATCTTCTCTGCTTATTTGCGCCGGACCGTCTTTGAAGCTCACTTTTGCTACCTGACTGAGGAGTATCTGGCTGCCATTAGGCAATGGAACAAATAAATTGGCCACGTCGTCAATAGACTGTCTGTTGACTGTATCCAATCTTACCACCAGATCAAACTTACGCTCATTTTCAAATACTGATCCGGCCACTTCTCCCGCGAATGCGGCACTGACAATTTTGTTGATATCAGCAATATTAAGATCATAGTTGGCGATCCGGCTCCTGTCATACTCAACTGTGATTTGTGGCAGACCGGTTGTTTGTTCAATTTGAGGAGAAGTGGACCCTTTCACCGATTCGATAATTTTCGCGATCCCGGGCGCTAACGCAGCGAGTGTGTCAATATTCTCTCCAAAGAGCTTGATGGCGACGTCTTGTCTGATACCCGTCATTAGTTCGTTAAAACGCATTTGTATCGGCTGATTGGCTTCAAAGAATACACCGGGTATTGCTTCCAGTTTATGCTCAATCATACTGGCCAGCTCATTGTAATCGTCAGTACTTGTCCACTCATCTTTATTTTTTAGTGTCACGATCAGATCCGTTGCTTCAGGTGGCATAGGGTCGGTCGGTATTTCTGCACTCCCTGTTTTTCCAATTACCTCTTTTACCTCCGGAAATGTTTTAATGAGGCGGGAAGCCTGCATAGATGTCTCTATGCTCTGCTGTAAGGATGAACCGGCCGGAAGGATACAATGGAATGCAAAATCGCCTTCCTGCAACTGGGGGATAAATTCACCTCCCATACGACTAAAGAGCAGCACGGTAACAGCGGTTAGTACGACCGCGCCTCCTACTACCACATATTTTAATCTGATAGCCCATTCTAATGCCGGACTATATACTCGCTGGAAGAAATGCATCATCCTGTCTGCAAACGTAACCTTGTGACGCATCTGTTTAGGCAGCATCAATGCGGACATCATCGGGATGTAGGTGAGGGATAATATTAATGCACCGATGATCGCAAATCCTACTGTCTGTGCCATTGGCCTGAACATTTTTCCTTCTATACCCACAAGTGTCAGTATCGGAACGTATACCACAAGGATGATGATTTCTCCGAATGCTGCACTATTACGGATCCTGGAGGCGGAAACAAACACTTCTTCGTCCATTTCCTCCTGCGTCAGTTTTCCTTTATTGTTTCGCATAGCGAGATGATGCAATGTGGCTTCGACAATGATAACAGAGCCATCTACAATAAGCCCGAAGTCAATTGCACCCAGACTTAACAGGTTAGCGGATACGCCGAAGATGTTCATTAATGCAAGTGCGAACAGCATGGAGAGCGGTATGGCGGAGGCCACAATTATACCCGCTCTGAAATTACCCAGGAACAATACAAGTACAAGGATAACTATCAGTGCACCTTCAATAAGGTTTCTTTCTACAGTGCTGATAGCCCGGTTCACCAGGGTGGTCCTGTCAAGGTATGGTTCAATGGTAACGTCGGCTGGCAGCGATCGTTTGATCTGTTCCAGGCGGGCTTTTACTTTCTTTACAACATCAGCACTATTGGCACCTTTAAGCATCATGATAATACCACCGACAACTTCTCCTTCACCATTACGGGTCATGGCCCCATAACGTACAGCACTGCCAAAACGGACATCTGCTACGTCTTTAACATATACTGGTACGCTTCCGGTGTTCTTAACAGCGATCTGTCTGATATCATCCAGAGAGTTGACCAGACCAATTCCCCTGATGAAATATGCATTGGGCTTTTTATCAATGTAGGCACCACCGGTATTCTCATTGTTTTTCTGTAATGCACTGAAGATATCAGCGATGCTGACATTCATAGCTTTCAGACGATTAGGATCGACTGCAACTTCATATTGCTTCAGCAAACCTCCGAAGCTGCTTACTTCTGCCACTCCGGGTGTTCCGTATAATTGTCTGGCGACGATCCAGTCCTGCATAGTCCGCAGATCGGTGGCATTATATTTATGCTCACTTCCTTTCGCCGGATGGAGCACATATTCATAGATCTGGCCCAATCCTGTACTCACAGGCGCCAGTTCAGGCATATCTACACCTGCCGGGATGTGATCCCTTACAGCCAGTAAGCGTTCATTAATGAGCTGTCTCGCGAAATAGACGTCTACATCATCATCAAATACAGCTGTCACTACGGAAAGGCCAAAACGCGATATAGAACGTATTTCGGCCAGATCAGGGAGATTGGCAATACTTTGCTCCACCGGATAGGAAACGAACTGTTCAACTTCCTGCGTCGCAAGGGTAGGGGCATTGGTGATGATTTGTACCTGGTTATTGGTAATATCGGGCACAGCATCAATGGGCAACTGAAGCGCACTCCATACGCCCCAGAAGATCAGTGCTACCGTGAAGAAACCAATCACCAGTTTGTTTTTTATACTAAACTGAATGATCCTGTCTAACATATTTGTAAGGTTTCCGCTGTTCCCCTGTGTCATATCAGGTATATGGCAAATGCAGGCATGCTTAATGGACAGACCATTAAATGCAGACTGATGGGTACAGGTTGGCATTAAGCAATTGGTCAGCTTAATACGGCATTGTTATTTAATTATTTGATGGATAGAGGCGAAGAGGAACGCCCTTGAATATGGGAAGCTCAGGCGACCCTGGGAGGCTGGTAATGGGGCTCGCTATAGGTGGAAAGTATGAAGCTGAGCGGCCCTGCTACATGCTTTATAAATTGTAAGGGCGCTTCCATACTGAAAGATTGTATTTCCGGTACATTGGCGCCGGCAACACAGGTTGAACACGTTGCTGCAAACGGAGAACAATCTCCCTGGCTTTTGTTACCATCCTTCTCTGAAGAGGTCGTCTCCTGTGCACAGCTGTCCCAGAGACAACAGGGAGCAACTGTTTCCAGTAAAATGAATAATGATAATATGATAGCCAGAAAACGCATTACGGGTATAAAGGTATTACATACGTGTAAATCTGCAATAACTAATATTTCAACATTGTTGCATGTGTACTGTTGTATATCCCTGTTAAAGTAACTGATAAAAGGATCAGCATATCAATATTGAAAGTATACACTTGTAACGAATGAGATACTATATTTGCGTCATGAAATGGCTGATGATCCTTGCTTCCATATATGTCCTGCTGCTGTCAGGTATCCCCTGTTGCGGAAATGACGCCTGTTGCAGGGAGGAATATGCATGGGCTGAAAGCGGAGCACATCACGACCATGCAGATAATTCTAAACCCGGGCTACCCTGCAGTCCTTTTTTCTCCTGTACTGCCTGTCATGCCCTGGTTGCCGTAAATCATACGGTCAATATACCCCTTCCAACTGGCATTGAAAAGAAGCTGTTATTTAGCTATATTGATAAATCATTACCGACATTCGCTGCTGCTGTCTGGCAACCCCCACAGACTATATTTTCTTAAACTGCACTATTTTACTTTCAGCTGTCTTTAAAATAAGGCGGCGCATTTTATTACATAGCTCTAATCAAAGAATGAAGAAATTATACAGTGCCACGGCGCTGCTGTTTTTTACACAGCTGTGCATGGGGCAATATGCACTAAAGGCCATTGTAAAAGACGCTGATACAAAAGAGCGTTTACCCGGGGCGACCGCTGTTCGGTTGCATACTACAAAAGTGGCTCAGTCTGACAATAACGGCTTTGTAACGATTAATGATATTCCTTGTGGTGAACAGGTGATTGCATTCCGCTTTCTCGGATATCAACAAAGAACGGACACCATTTTGTTCCCGCAGGCGTCCGATACACTGGAAATATTACTGGAGAAGGAAGGTGAAGAACTAGAGGAAGTAGTGATCTCATCTACCCGTAGTAACCGTAGTATAACAGATATTCCAACACGGGTTGAATTCATTGCGGGCGAGGAGCTGGAGGAAAAGGGAAATATGAAACCGGGAGATATCAGAATGATGCTCAATGAGAGTACCGGTATTCAGACGCAGCAGGTATCAGCCACCTCAGCTAACGCCAGTATTCGCATACAAGGCCTGGACGGCCGGTACACACAACTATTGAAAGACGGATTCCCACTTTACGCAGGTTTTTCCGGCGGACTTGGATTACTGCAAACTCCTCCGTTAGATCTGAAGCAGGTGGAAGTGATCAAAGGGTCGGCTTCTACCTTATATGGCGGAGGTGCTATAGCAGGATTGGTGAATTTAATCTCGAAATCGCCCGCTGAAGAAAAGGAACTGCGCTTTTTGATAAATGGTACTTCCGCAGGAGGACTGGATCTTAACGGCTTTTACGGACAACGGTTTGACAAGGTAGGTGTTACTGTTTTCGCTTCCCGTAACAGTAACAAACCATACGATCCTTCTAATACCGGATTTACAGCCATTCCGCAATTTGAACGGTATGTGCTTAATCCAAAGTTGTTTATCTATGCTGGTCCCCGTACGACGCTGAACTTCGGCGTGAATGCAGCTATCGAAGATCGTACCGGTGGCGATATTCAGTACATTAAAGGTAAAGGAGACAGCACACATAGTTATTTTGAGAAGAATAAAACACAGCGTTTCTCTACGCAGCTCTCTTTTGACCACGCGTTTGATGAGAGCAGCAGGCTGCGGATAAAGAACTCGGTAAACTATTTTAACCGCAAATTGTCTATACCAGACTATGTATTTGACGGAAGACAGATATCTTCTTATACGGAGGCAACCTACAGTAAGCAGTTTGAAAAGACAGACTGGATAGTAGGGTTCAATGCATACACCGATAACTTTAGCGAGCAGCCGGATGATACTATTGCAAAGCGTAACTACGATCAGCATACGGTAGGATTATTCGTGCAGAATGTATGGAAGGTAAGTGCACTGTTTCAGCTTGAAACCGGGCTTCGTGGCGATTATGTCAATGATTATGGAGTTGCATTATTGCCCCGGATTGCTGCTTTATTGAAGTTTTCTTCAAAATTTTCTTCCAGAATAGGCGGCGGTTTGGGATATAAAACACCTACCATATTCACAGAAGAGACCGAAAGAATACAGTACAGAGCCTTATTGCCTGTTAACAGTGAGAGCAACAAACTGGAACGATCCTATGGAGCCAATTTTGACGTAAACTACCGCACCTCCCTGTTTGAAGATAGAGTAGGTTTGGGCATCAATCAGCTGTTTTTCTATACACGTATTAATGATCCGCTACTACTCACAGGGTCAGCCGGGAACCCATATCGCCTGTCTAACGTGAAGGGTTATATAGATACAAAGGGATGGGAGACAAATGTTAAGGTAAGCTATGGCGACTTTAAGCTATTTTTAGGATATACCTTCACAGACGCCCGGTTAAATAACGATGGAATAAAAATGCAGCAGCCATTGACCGCCAGACATAGGCTCAATAACGTACTGATGTATGAGGTCGAGGAAAAATGGAAGATCGGACTGGAGGCATATTATTACAGCAAACAGCAGCTAAGTGACGGTACAACAGGTAAGTCATACTGGATATGTGGCTTTATGGCGGAAAAACTGTGGGAACATTTTTCATTGTTTGTCAATTTCGAGAACTTCCTCGATACCCGGCAAACCAGATTTGATAGCATTTACAATGGGACAGTCACCCGGCCGGTATTCCGGGAGATCTATTCACCACTGGATGGTTTTGTTGTAAATGGTGGTCTGAAACTGAATTTGTAGAACATTTTCTTACCTGCTTACATATAGTGCGCATCGGCAGCCTAAATACGCAGATAACGAACGGTAGTTGCCGGCACATGCCGGCACTACTACGCTTCTATAGCCCGGTAGTACCGGATTTTCAGTCTCGTCTGAATCGCTGACTTGTCTACGCCTGTGATATTTATTATCTTTCGTCGCCCAAACAACAATATATTCTTGATCAAAGCAACTACCATATCTGTCCAAACCTGGCGAAACCGTCTGCTGGCCCTGCTTTTTACTAGTCTGCTGATGCCTGCCTTTCCCTGTTTGGCACAAAATGATGCCGGCTTCACGGGTTATGCCGGGGTGCCTGTAAAGACACCAGACTCTCTTTTTAAAAAAGTACATCTTGCTACCGATGTTAAAACCAAAATACAGGCAATACAGCCGTTATTGTCTTTCCATGCCACTCATGGTACGACCGATTCGGTGATACTTTATGCACTGGATCTGATCGGTGACCTGAATCAAAGCAAGCTGCCGGCAGCGGACCGGCTCTCCTGCCAGGTTTTCCTTTATCTTACGCTCGCCAACGCGTATAATGAGGAAGGACTGTACGACGAAGCCCTGCGCTTTTATCTTCAGGGGCTAAGGATTGCAGCGTCTCTCGGTAACGAGGCGGCTGTTAATGATAATAAACTGGGTATTGCAAACGTATATGCTGCCCGTCACGAGCATGAGAAGGCGATAGCCGCATATAAGGATCTGCTGGACACGGCGCCTGATGAACGACTGAAGCATTTGGTATATGAAAGGCTGGGAATTATTTTCCTTGAACAAAAAGATCTGCCGCAGGCGAAACAGTACACTGAAAAAGCATTGGTATATTTCCGGCAGCAACAGCAGGAAAAGAAGGAACTGAAGGCAGAACTGACACTGGGTATTATTGCGGAATATAACCAGCAGGGTGAAAATGCCTATTCGATCTATAACGAAGTGAAGAATAAGGCGCAGCAATACCAGTTTTACGATCTGTATATTGAAGCAGGACAAAGGATGGGAGACCTCCTGATCGCTCAAAAGGAGTACGATAATGCAAGGGCCCTTTTGTCCCTGGTCTATTCCAATGCGCTTCAATGGAACGATCTGAAAGCACAGTTGAAAGTACTGAACAGTTTACGTAACGTACACGCTGCTATGGGCGATTATCAAAATGCGTATGCGCTCATGACACAGTATCTGGGCGTCTCCCAGGAATTGCTCACCAGGCAGAATAAGCGGGAGATCAACGAGCTGGAAATAAAATATCAAACTGCCCGGAAGGAGAAAGAGATATTGAACAAGGAAAATGAATTAAACTACCAGAAAACAGTAAAATATAGTTTGCTGATCGGGTTCCTTGTTATCCTGCTTCCAGTCATCGGTTTGCTATACATGTATTATCAAAAACTGCAGGCACAGAGCAAGCTGAATACTACGCTGGAAGAAATGAACCGGCAGGAGATCGCGGCGCTGCTGAAGGACAAGGAACTTGAGTTACTCAAAGCCTCTGTCAGCGGACAGGAAAAAGAAAGGAAAAGGATTGCCGGTGAATTGCATGATAGTATTGGCGGTAACCTTGCTGCCATCAAATTACAACTCTCTAATCACACGGGAACGGATAAGCTGCAGAACCTTATCCGGCAGGTGGACGATACCTATCACCAGGTACGTGACCTTTCTCATGATCTTGTTCCGCCGCAATTCAGTAACACCGGCTATGCAGAACTCATTGCCGGCTATATCAGGCAGTTCAACGTGCCTGGTAATGCTGCTATCACTTTTCATGCTTTTCCCAATGAGGAGATTGACAGGATCGAAACTTCTCTGAAAGTAGAGATCTATAAGATCATTCAGGAACTGATCACCAATGCGCTAAAACATAGTAAGGCCACTAAAGTAGAAATACAACTCACACAGCTGGACGGCATGCTGAAGCTGTTATTTGAAGATAACGGTCAGGGATTTTCGCTGGAAACGGTGAAATACGGCCTTGGTTTTCAGAATATTCAAACACGTGTGAAACTGTTCGATGGGATTTTCACTATCGACTCTTTTCCTTCGAAAGGCACAGTAATTGACATTGAAATACCCTTAAATCAGGAATATTGTGAAGTATAATATTATCCTTGCTGACGACCATAAATTGTTTCTGGAAGGTCTTATGAGGTTGCTTGCGCAGGAAAATGATATTGATGTATGTTATTATGCCCATAATGGAGCGCTGGTTGTGAAGTATCTTGATCAGCATCCGGGTGAACAGGTAGATCTCGTTATTACAGACATCAGCATGCCGGATATGGATGGCATCACACTTAATAACTACATCAAGGAGAAAAGACCCGAGATCAGCACATTGGTGGTAAGTATGCACACTGATGCAAATATGATCGATGCGCTCATCCAGAATAACGTAGACGGCTTTTTATCAAAGAATGCTGATTCAAATGAATTACTGGAAGCTGTAAGAACCATCCTTAAAGGAAGCAAATATTTTTCAGAAGCGGTGAAGCAGGAATACCTGAAGAGTGTATTCAATAAGGAGAAGGAAACCCTTGAAATGCTTACCTCGCGTGAAAAGGATGTGCTTAAGCTGATAGCCGAAGAGTACACCACACAGGAAATAGCTGATAAACTCTTTCTTAGCAAGCACACTATTGAGAGTTACCGTAAAACCCTCATTATTAAACTGAAAGTGCGAAATCTTGCCGGACTCACCAGGTACGCGGTCAAGCTGGGGCTCCTCAGCTAACCCCCTGAAAACAGGGTATCGGATTTCACTGGATACGATGTTGCTCTCCACCTGGCACGGGACTACCTTTGTTGCATAACAAAACGGAACAATCCCGTGTCAAACCATTTCTTAACTATAAATGCAACATCATGATCTACGGAATAACATTAATCCTGCTGAGTATCATCGCCGTTCCTTCTCTTATATTATCCCGGAAGCCTAATGCTAAGGAGCTGCTGGAAAAGGTAGCGCCATACCAGGGATGGATTGGAATTGTGTTTTGTTTCTGGGGTATCTGGGGACTTGTCACCGCCGTTTTAAACGTAGGCTGGCTTACGGCTGCGCCTATCTGGTGGATCACCCTGACTGCAGGCAGCCTGGTGGAAGCATGCCTGGGCTTTTTACTCGGATTCCCGCTTATTAACAAGTTCTTCCTCTCCGGCAATGAAAAGGCCAGGGAAAAGGCCGTACGTATTCGTGCACAGGTAGCACCAAAACAGGGTAAACTGGGTATACTGGGTATCATCGTCGGCGCATGGATGATCGTTGCGTCTTTCCTCTTTACGATTGCCTAGTTTTTTTTCACTACTCAACTATCAAGGATGAAAAACGTAATAATGGCCGCCATCATAGCGATGTCGGCATTGGGAAGCCATGCACAGGAGATACGGCCGAACACCATTCAGGTGAATGGCATCGCTAAAGTGAACCGCGAAGTGGATGCCTACCTGGTGGATGTTACCATAGCAGTGGAGTACGGAGAAATTGAAAGTAAAAAGTCTTTCGACGACCTTAAAAACAGCTTTTTCAAGAAGGCAAAGGAGGCGGGGCTGGATCAAAGTCAGTTCAGGGAAGATAAGATGAGATACCAGGCCTTGCAGCTTTTCAGGGAAGGTAGTTTATACACTTTCACGGCCCGTTCGCAGGACGAAATACTGAAGGTCACCAGACTGGCGAATGGCAGTGTTATTAATATCACCAGTGCAAGGGTAAAGTTCAAACCTGTGGTGAAAGATGAGAAGCTCTTCGAAGCCGCCCTGCGCAATAGCAGAGAGAAAGCGGCAATCATTGCCAGGACACTCAACAAAAAACTGGGCGCCGTATCAGGTGTAACAGACCTTACCCCACAGGAAACAACAGTAGAGGAAAATTTTTACTTTAAGCCAGTTGATGATCAATATATCTCTCTGTTAGTAAGTTTCGCGATTGAATAGCCGGTCTTCATCCATTGGTTGAAGAGGAAGCTTCAGGTTCTATGGCCTGAGGCTTCTTTTGTATAATGATCTTTTTAATGACCGTTTTCAGCACTCTTCGCTTTTTCCGCCGCCAGCCGGGCCATTCCCTTGTTCCTCGCTTATGGCCGAACTCCGAAAAGTATACCTTTCAAATAAGGTTCCCGTTTCGTTTTTGCATCTATCGAACACATATTCTTCCGCAGCCACCGGTATTGTGTTCACTTTTGTCGTTGATTAGCTAATATGATAAAATAAGTTTCAGCTTCATTATAGAGATTTTAAATGTAAGAAGCAGCAGTGTAAAGGTCGTTCTATCATGGGAAGTTTATTAATTTCTCTCATGTGCTCATCCATAGCCAGAGCACGATCGCTTTCACCTGGATGGATAAACAGTACCATCTTTCTGCACCGGCGTCCCGGTTTTGCTTCCCGGCTATCAGAAGTACCCATTCGGCGAAATAAACCCTCCGGGTCAGTTCTCCTGAGTACATTTGACGTGTCACTAACAAACAGATTTAAACACGGTTTTAAATACTGACTATACACTTTAAACCAGTAATAAGATGAAAGACGTACTCACTCAGGCACTGAATCAAAACAACACAACTACTACCGAGATCAGGCAGACACCTGATAATGCACTATCCGAATCATCCGTAAGCGCCATCATTAATGCGCCTATTGAAAAAGTAAATATTGCGGACTGGTTACTCAATCTGCCTGATGCCGAATACCAACGCTGCTCTGTCAATCACATAGCTGCTGGCGCCACGGCCACTTTTGATGGGGTACCCATGTCCATCAATGTTGAAACCATTGGTAACGCACTTGTCATACAGCATTACGTAGCAACGGTTCATCAACCCGATTACTGCCGTATGCTGTCCGTTTCTGATACGATAACGGCGAGTGGTAGATCAAAAGTACAGGTATTATGGGAGCTGAGGGCCGAGCGTATTGACGACAATACTACCCGGTACACTAATACTATTCATGCCACAGCAACCCCGGCATTTCTGGACTTTATAAAAGGGCATGGAATCAGTCTGCAGGACGCCGCAAGAGCCAGACAGGAAGCCTCTGATGCCCATAACAGGGAGGAAACGCCTAACTTCGCGAAGAGCATTGAGAACAAGGCGCTCTACGGACAGTATAACCTTCCCTTCTAAACGCAGTTAGCACAATATCCTTTACATTTGCAGCAGAGATAACCTGGCCAGGTTTACTAACGTATCACATTCTGTTTATGGAGCAACCAACAGCTAAAAGGATTAAGGAAATATTTGACCCATTCTATAAAGCGGATGTAAGTTTATGGACCGCATTCGCGGAATACCTGCACCCGCGCACGTTTAAGAAAAACGACATTATAAAGGAATATCATAAAACAGAAAAGTACCTCAACATCCTGATCTCAGGTTCCGTTGCGCATTTCGTTCATGCAAATGAAAAGGATACCTGTATCAATCTGTATTATGAAGAACAGATCTTCAGCGACTATCTGTCTTTTCTGACCCAGGTACCCAATGTCATAAAGACCCAGGCACTGGAAGATACCATCGTCTGGTCTATCAGTCATCAGGACCTGAATAACCTGTATGCCAGATCAGCAACAGGTATTTTTATTGGCAAATCTCTTTCAGATGCCATGTTCATCCGCAAGCAATCCGAGCAGATAAGCTTACTGACCCTTTCACCGACAGAGAGGTACCTGAAACTGATCAGTGAACGGCCTGAGATATTCCAGCGTACATCCCTTAAAATTATCTGTTCCTACCTTGGTATTACTGCCGAGAGCCTGAGCCGTATCAGGAAGAAGATTTCCTGAGCGATCACTTTCTTACCTTTCGTCAATTTTTTAGCGGACTTATATTTCTACTTTTGACTGGTAATCCAAATATAGAAATGAAGAATAAAGTTAATTATCCCGCTATCATTACTTTTTACATTATTGCAGTAGCACTTCGTTATCTGGCCACTAAGACGCCACTTCTGGACGCTGTATCAAATGACTTTTTAAGGGTAGTGCTGCGTGGGATAGGCCCGGCAGTTGGCGCCCTTGTTGCCTTTTCTGTATTCAGAATAAAGCCTGTGCTCTCATTAAAAGGGAATTACAAACAACTGATCGCTCCATTCGCTTTATACTGGGTATTCCCCATTGCCCTCATTTGTGGCATTGAATTCTTTATGAAAGGAAGCATTTCCTTTGTGGCAGTTTCGGCTATCCTGGTCTACGGGCTCATGGAAGAGATCGGATGGCGTGGATTTTTACAACAGGAGCTTAAATCATTGCCCCCCATCGTGTCCATACTGATCGTGGCTACCTTATGGTTCCTCTGGCACCTCAACTTTGATCTGACCAGCTCCAATCTGCTGTTCTTCGGTATTATCATACTCGGTACCTGGGGGATCGGGAAAGTGGCTGATACGACGGCATCCTTGCTTGCAGTAGCAGCATTTCACTCACTGAATAATCTGTTTTCGGAACTGAACGGGCTTAAAATTATGATCCTGGTGATCCTGATAACCACCTGGGTCGTTTCTCTGATCATCAGAAAAAGATACTTTAAAGTGAGCCTGGCTTAAATATTTTTTAAACGAGCGGGGTGCTTATTGTATGAAGTAGGCCCACCGCTCGTTTATCGTCCGGCGGACTATTTTAACTGCACATCGAGGTAAACAGAATGTCTTCCGTATGTTTCGTAGAACGGTTTAAAGATCACATCATCGATCGTAAATTCCAGCTGCTGAGGATCTCCTTTAATGGATTTACTGATGTCGGCTGCATCCAGGGTGACCTGCCGCCAGGTTGTTCTTGCCGCGGGCTCCTGAGCGGCCAGTAATACCGGGCCGTAAAAGAGGCTGGCAATATTCTGCTGATCCATCACCGGATCCAGGTGGAACTGGAAAGGCATCTTCAGCTCTATTACGTCGCCATCTTTCCAGTCACGGCTTATTTTCAGGTAGCTTCCCGGTATAGCCTTGCGGGTCTGTTCCTGACCATTGATCTTTACAAAGAACCCTTTGGTGGCCCAGCCAGGCACCCGCACATGGATATCAAATTTGCCATTACCCCTGATAGTCAGACGGGTGTTGTCTTCATGAGGAAAGTTGGTGGTCTGTTCTACGGTCACCTTCCGCTCTGTCCATTGCAATGTAGAAGGGATATACAGGTTTACATACAGCGCCTGGTCATCTTTGCTTCTGAAGTAGATGGCGTTTTGCAATTTGGTGTTACTTTCAATAGCCGTGCCATTACAACAGGTAAAGCCAGTCATATTCGGATTGCCGAACTGCTTCATAGATCCGGGTCTAAGTGGCACATGGTATGTATTAGCAGGATTGTCTTTGGCTACTGACGCCAGAATATGGTTATATAGTGCACGCTCGTAATAGTCCATTAACGCTGCCCGCTGATCGAAGAGGAAGAGATCACTGGTCAGTTTAAGCATATTGTATGTGGCACAGGTCTCGTTTTGTCCGCCTTCAGAGAAGCCGTTCTCGTACAATGTCGCCGGCTGACTAATAAAACATTCTGCATTCGCAGGGTTCCGTGCACCTGCCACACCTCCGATACTGTACATATAGTCGTTAACCGCCTTATACCAGAAGTTATCCGCTATATTGTAATACGCTGGTTTATTAGATACACGGTACATTTCAATGCTGCCGACAATCTGAGGAATATGCTGATTCGCATGCAGTCCACGGAAAATATCTACATTCCTGGCTAATCCATGTGAATGTGCCTTATCGCCAAAGAATACCTTGATATTATCAAATAACTGAGCTGTTTTCAGGTACCTGGATTCACCGGTGATGCGGTACAGACGGGCCATTGCCTCATTCATGCCCCCAAATTCACCCGCAATATAGGTGTTCCACATCTTGATCAGCGTATCCTGTGGTAACCGGCTGAGACGGGCGTATACCCAATCACCCATGCCGGTAGCCACTGACAGGGCTTCCTTATTTCCGCTTACTTCATATACATCCAGTAAGCCGGCCAGGATTTTATGCAGCGTATAGTAAGGCGCCCATACCTGGTTTTTCTGTCCACCATATTGGGCGCCACCTTCCAGCATGATAAACTGGTCCGGTGGGTAAGCACTGATAAATCCTGTTCCCCAGTTCCAGTAATCGGTTCGTATACCCTCATCACTCAGATCAGAGTCATAGGTAGCCTTTCCTGCGCCTTTGGGCACTGCCGTTGGATCGGACACAAAGGGTGCACCTGCCTCTTTCGCTTTACCTGATAATTGCGATAATGTGTATAGGGTATGAACCATATACTGCATTTTGCGGGAGAAGTTGGCCTGAATGGCTGTGTCATAGCCAGTGCTGGCGTACGCCTGGGCGATTGCTGTCAGGTAATGGCCGGTAGCATGGCCTCTCAATTTGGTATCCTTACTATCCCAGACTTCCAGTGGTTTTGCGCCTTCAGGCTGCGGCTGCCCGAAAGCGTGCCGGAACATATACAGGAAGGAGTTAGGATCAGTAGTGGCTAGTGTCCTGATGAATTTGTCCCTGTTTTCGGTAAACTTTGTCTCATGGCCATGAGCATCGTTTTTTAAAGAAACCTGCGTAAGATCAAATGCCGCCAGCTGCATACGGGGGGTACGCAATGGGGTTGATTTCTTCACTGTCACAACTGCTTTTGGCTGGAAATCCGTTCCTGCGACACGTCCTGTGATGGTGTAGTGTCCCGGTTTAAGCACAGCGCTGTTATCTATTGCCGCAGGCCACAATACACGTACCAGGGGACCCTTCATATTATTCCGGTAGGTACCCTGCACATAACTGGGCAGCCGGGGCAGATTACCAACTGCTGTTACGACTGCCACATCCGACACTTTTACCAGATAACTATTATACAACTGTTGCTCATTGGCAGGAAAATGAGGCAGATCATCCTCCTGTTTACCTGTTGTATTCACTGACCCTTCATTAATACCTTTCTGTGCATTATTATAGATGCCAGCTACCTGTCTTTTATTCAGCGCCACGCGGTAAATACGGAAATCATGTATCATCGCATTGAGATAGGGATCTTCCGGTGATAATGACCTGCCGATATACAATGATCTGTTATTGCCCGAAGGCTCACCAAAGACCGCTGAGAGTTCTGAAGGGATATCTTTGGCCTCACCAGCTGGTTTACCATCCACATATATCACCATTGTTTTTGAGGCCACGTCTATCACGATGGCAAGATGCACCCATTTATTGAGTGGGATGGCCGGTGCAACGGCCCCTTTGTTATTACCTTTCTTTGCCGTGATCAGCGACTGATAGCCTTCCTGCGTGGTAGTGCCGGTGGGTGCTGAAAAGAAGTGTTTGATTGTATCTTGTCCGAAATCAAAGAAACGCTGGCCGCGTTGTTTCCCGCGCAGGTATATCCATCCTGATATACTGAGCGATTCGAGATCTGTTAGTGCTTCTCCCGGAAGTGTTACGAAGGCATTGCTGGTTCCCGGCAGGGACAATACCTTCCCGAACCGGTCGTCATTGATAAACCGGATGGCATCACCGGGGGCTTTGGCGTGTAGATTATTGCGGGACCAGTCTTTAAGATCTCCATTAAAAACATAACGTGCAATCATTCCCGTTTCACCAATGCCATCCAATATCTGATCGCCGCTTTGTGCCATGGCGGGGTTTAGCCCCTGCGCCAGCATAAACATACATAGGATGACACGCAAGACTACCTGGTACTTTTTCATATTTGCATAATTTTCATCAGTCTCCCGTATTGATGTATCAATAAGACCTATTGTGAATGTAAATGGTTTTAAATCAATACATTTAGCCTGATAAGGGATTGTTGTATAGTTCCCCATGAAGCTATGAATAATCCCTACATGACTATAAGTCTATTTTAGCTGATAATCAAATGATTTTAACAAGTATGCAGGTGGTGGTGGCTGGCGGGCACGTAACACCTATGTTACCTCCGGTATGGTACAAGAGGTAACACAGGTGTGCTGACTGTTATTAAAAACGTCGTGAAACCGGCATTTCAATAACAGCTAGTTAGCATAAAATGCTTACTGTTTTTGTCCGTAGACGATCAGTGATGCCTTGCCCAGTGTAGAAAAATGCATGTTGAATCCAACGAACGCAGGTGTCACATTTTCATCCAGTTCAAGGTGCTGACTCAAAGCATGTACGGTGATCAGGTACCGGTGTGCAGGACCTTCATTAGGTGCTGCACCGACATAACCCGGCATGCCGGTATCTGTATTACTCTGTATCGCACCTTCAGGAAGCAGTTTCTTACTCGTATCTCCTGCATTGGGTACCAGTTCGCTGATATGCGCAGGAATATTAAAAACAACCCAGTGCCAGAAGCCACTGCCCGTTGGTGCGTCCAGGTCATAGATGGTGACGGCAAAACTTTTTGTCCCTTCAGGAGCATGCTCCCAATAGAGCTGTGGAGACTGATTCCCTCCGTTAAAACCCCAGCCATTGGCATATTGCTGCAGAGATAGCTGCCCGCCGAGTTCTTTGCTTTTTAGGGTGAATGTCTGTGCAGTTGTGTTGTCGCCGGATGTAGTTGCTGTTGCCATAATCTGTTGTGTTTTTGTTTAAATGATGGCTCAAAGGTAGCTGTGGCGACAGGCTGGAATAAACAGATAACCGTTCAGAAAGTGTTGCTAAACGGTCAATTTGATAGTTGATATTGTTTGGGGGTAATGCCGTGTACCTGTTTAAAAGACTGGATGAAACTGGAGAGGTTCTCGTACCCCAGTTCATAGTAGATCTCACTGGCCTTTCTATTTTCCTGGCGGAGCATTTTGGCAGCCCGTTCCATTCTCTTCTCCAGGAACCATTTGTTCGGACTATTGTCGTAAATACGGGCGAACCTGCGTTTAAAAGAAGATAGGCTCATATTACACAGGAACGCGAGTTCTTCTACCGATACATTACTTTCTATATGAGATGTGACGGCCTGACGTACGATCAGATCGTCATTGGTTTCACTGCTCATGTGCCTGATCTGCTGGATCTGTCCCGGGTAATGTATGGCAAGGTATAGGAACAGTTCCTCCAGTTTTACTTTTTGCAGATGGTGATAGACCGGCTGATCGCCAGTCAGCATGTTGTCGAGGGACTGGGTAAAGCTCACCAGGAAAGGATCTTTATTAAATAACAAAAAGGGGAGGTCACCTGCCACTTTTTCCTGCATACCAGGTAGCGCATGGTGCCGCTCAAAAAAGTCGGTCAGTAGCTGACTATCAAATAAGATAAGGATACTGTGATAATCTGCCTGTGCTGTTGCCACTTTTTCGCTCATAAGGCAGTTTCCCGCAGCCAGCATCACAAACTGGTGAGGCTGGACAGTCACCTGTGTACCAGCAAAATGGACCGTCTTTTCTCCTTCCAGTAAGAACGTGATCATGTTTTGCTGCAGCATGATCTTCGTTTTCAGCGTAGGTGTATGGGTACGATACCGAATGATAGAAAGACGTTCCTCGTCCTTTTTTTCTGCTGCTGGTTTCGTCGCTAAAGCTTTCCTGTCCATAGTGTACAAAGGTAGGGTATTCCTTTAATCTCCGGTTGGAAGGGCTGCCTGGTCTTGATAGTATTCCGTATCTTCGCAGCCCTGAATCTCATTCCGGACTTTCTCTGCCCGATAAAACAGGTCCAATCCCTGGCTGAGGCAGACACAACATATATAAAACTATTTAGTTAAATGATTTACATTCTTTTAAGTGTAATCTGCAGCGTTACGGTAGGTATTATTCTTAAACTGGCTAAACGCTACGAGGTCAGTATTCTCCAGGCTATTGCCACAAACTATGTAGTGGCGGGTGGGTTGAGTTATTTCCTGTATAAGCCGGAACTGTCGATGATAGATGCGCATGCGCCCTGGCAGTTGTTTGCCGGTCTGGCGTTATTGCTGCCTTCTGTATTCTTAATATTAGGGATGTCTGTAAGACAGGCTGGGATTGTTAAAACCGACATTGCCCAGCGGCTGTCCCTGTTTATTTCTATCGTGGCCGCCTGGCTATTGTTTAAAGAGACATTCAACAACTATAAGATCATTGGACTGGTGCTAGGGTTTGTAGCGATATTCTTCGTGCTGAATAAGCCAAAAGTCCAGTCAGACGACAACAAACAGTCGCTTGCGCCCTTGCTGGTATTTTTAGGGTTTGGTATTATAGACATTATGTTTAAGCAGGTAGCGCTGGCGAAAGAGCTGCCTTATACCACATCACTGACCATGATCTTTATACTATCATTTACAGTGGCGGTTGTTTTCGTGATCGTGGAGGTACTGCGGAAGAAGACGGTATTACATATGAAGAACATCCTCTGGGGTATGCTGCTGGGTGCTTTTAACTTCGGAAATATTCTGTTCTATATGAGAGCACATAAGATCCTGCATAACAATCCTTCTACTGTGTTTGCGGCGATGAACCTGGGTGTGATCATACTGGGCAGCCTGGTGGGGATCACTATTTTCAGAGAGAAACTGAACCGCTACAACTATATAGGTATCGTACTGGCGATTGCTGCTGTGATCTGCATTACATTATCCCAGCTGTACGCGCGTTAATACCGGTTCTTTACCATTTTCCATCTGAAAGTGGCGGTAGTAGTTCGTCATGTGATTCATCAGCCCAGTTTAAGATCAGGTAAGAGATATGGCTGTTCATCCGGTAATAAAGACAATGCTTCTTCCCGTTTACCTGTTTTCACCAGTTCCCTGATATGCTGCACCCGTGCGGTAATATCATCTATCTGGGTGATCCATTCATTGACGTACTTCTCAACCGCAATACCTGTTATGCCCACCTGTATGGCCCGGTGTGGTAAAGCATGGAGATCAATGTCCCGCTCAGGGTCCCATTGCACCCTGGCCGGCGAGATCTTCAGTTGCTTACTCCATGCTGCGGAGGAGGGATAGATGGTATGATCATACTTCGACAGGCACGCATTTCTCAGCGCCCATTCAAAGCCTTCTCTTTTTATTTTGATAGCTAAAATATACTCCTGGTCCTCCTTTGTCGCCCATCCGGAACGATACATCGTCCAGAGGAATGATGGTTTGATCCAGGTCATTCTTTCCATTTTAAACGGAGGGGAAACGAAGGTTTGTTTAGCTACTGCGGATAATGCGATGCTTTTGTTGTAAGCCTGATATACCGTGATCGTTTCTTCATCATATACAGCACGGATCGTTTTTTCTTTCGTCATATTCGTTATAATGTATCGGGCTACAAAGATAAGCGACCTTATTTAAACCGCATGGCTGCCGGCAACATATCTTCCTGTGTAATTCCTTGCATAAATTTCCCTTTTGCGTAGATCAAATCTCGGATCAGCAGATAATGCCATACCGGACTGCCGGAGAAATAAACGTTTGCTTACACCAATAGCTGGTGGCCAGGTTTATGTCCGCTGGGCACTTGTATCACCACCACCTCGGTACATCCAACCGATAAATTGTTCTTATTAATTTAACTCCCCCAAAAGCATAATCTGGCCAGATTGCGATATGATGGTATGTTCACCTGTGTTGTTTTTGATTGATTATCACAGCGATAATGCTTGTCGGTAAATTGTATAATCATTTTTATATATTTGTTTTTTAAAACCAATAGCATTTACCTATGACCAAAAAGAGTGTTGTCCTGTTGACGGGCCTTATCTTCGTTTCAACGATCCTGACAGGACAGGTAAGAAAGACGATCATTCCAACATTGAATCCTGGAGAGCAGTACATTTTCAAGAACACAACCATTAACGACATTCACGAAGACGGTGTACGTACCATTAATCAGACTTATACGGCCAACTGGTTCCTGCGTGTGATAGGAAAGACAGCCGACGGCAAAGTGATGATGAAAGCTACTTATCTGAAGATCCAGCAGAGAACAGAACATCTATTCACACATGAGGCGACGGGCTTTAACTCCGATGATTTCAAAGAGTATGTAGTGAAAAGCCTGAACGATGACTTACATGCGCAGAACGATAGATTGCGTAAATTATGCGAAGGTATGATGGGTAAATCATTTACACTTTACTTCGACGATAACCTGCGTATAAACAAGGTAACTGGTGTGGATACACTGATTGAAAACGCGCTGATCGGTATGGATGAACAGGCGTCACCTGCTTTACAGAGCTTTCAGAAATCTACCAGAGGTACGATCAACAATGAAGAGATCTGGAAGGTCTTCGATGGCGCATTCGTGTACATTCCTGATGAAGCAGTAGGTACAGGTGACAAATGGAGCAAGGATGAGAATCATAATGTGGGTCCGCTGAAGGTAAATTACGTAGTGAAGAGCGAAGAAGACAACAATATGGAGATTGCCGTATCTTCTGCTGCTGCGATCAATAGTGATATCCAGGTGTCTTATTCCAGGAAAGGCACTATTACAGTAGATACTAAAACCGGACTATTGGTACAGTCTTCTATTAAAGATGATATGAAACCAAGAGCTGGTAACATTACAAGACTCGTGATCAAGACTGTCAAGAACGAACTGCAAAAGAAATAACAGCTAATGCTGGTGAAAAAAAGGCTTCAGTTACTGGAGCCTTTTTTTATATATTTATCACCGGAAAAGTCCTATGAGTCATTGTTAACTTCACATGAATCAGCAGATTCCCGGAGAGACGATCTCTCTTTAATCCAAACCTGTTTAAAATCATATCGAATGTCAGAACCAAGATCCTTGTACATAAAGCTCAGAATAAGTAAAGAAAACCTGGAAAGCTTCTTCCGGGATGCACCTGCTAAAGCTCCAGTAGACGAGCAATGGGAAGCATGGTGGAATAGCCGTGAAATGTATTCCAGGTCGAAGTTGATCGAAATACCAGCCTACTCAGATGACACGAATCTTGAAGCCCTCAGGCGCTGGCAGGATGATGGGATAGAAACGCTCAGCACTGAGCTGAACGAAGACGGAGAATGGACGTATACAATCATGATGTTCAGCCAGAACTACTTCGATATTCTGCCGATGCTGAACCTGCTGAAAAGCATGGAACGCCATCTGGCTCCTGATGATACTGGTGATGCGATCATTTATGATTACATCTGGGGTGGCGGCGATGTAATGGCGCATATCAGGTATGAAGGCCAGCAGGCAGCGCTGCAGCTTACCAGGCATCAGCAGGAACTGGACGCGTCCGTGCGGAATAAAATGAAGGCGACGATGGATGCCGTCTTTGATAAGCTGAACGAACAATACGGCGACGTAGACTGATGATGAACAGGCCACCGGATATTATCAGATGATCGTATGAACAATAAACCCGCTTAAGTAAAGATCTTAAGCGGGTTTGTTTGTATTGAAGATGAGGAGATGATCACTCGTTGCTGATCATATTACTTTTAATACCCGTCACCCCGATCAGGAAGCACACCAGTGCAATAGCTATCGGATAGAGCAATCCTGCCAGGTGGTTGTGCGTTTCTGTTACCAGTAATGTGGCAACAGTTGGCAGCAATCCGCCAAATATCCCGTTCCCTATATGATAAGGCAGGGACATCGAGGTATAGCGGATGCGCGTAGGGAATAATTCCACCAGGAAGGCGGCTATAGGTCCGTATACCATGGTTACAAAGATCACCTGTATAAACACCAGCAGGATGAGTTGCCATAGCTGAGGCGTACTTACAATGATCTCACGGGTGGTTTCTGCTTTACCATCCGTAGCAATGGTTGTCTCGCGGAACTTAGAGCCATCAGTGTATGTTTTTGTTTTAATGGACTTCTCTATGTTCTGCATTTTTTCATTCCGGGAGATGGTGTTCTCAATGCTGTAGCGGCTGGTATCTTCATTTTTCAGGCTGAGATCCGCCACCCTGTCCATACCCGCGTAGATCGGATAATAGGCGAGTGCTGCCACCAGCATACCTGTCATCATGATCTTTTTGCGCCCTATCTTGTCGGATAATTTACCAAAATAGATAAAGAACGGGGTACCGAGCAATAATGCTACTGCGATAATAATATTGGACTGTACAAATTCTACCTGCATGGTTTTCTGGAGGAATGACAGTGCATAAAATTGTCCGGTGTACCAGATCACGCCCTGACCCATGGTGGCGCCAAACAGTGCGAGCAATACCATGCGCAGGTTCTCTTTTTTACCAAAGCTTTCCTTCAGCGGATTGAGTGATGTTTTACCTTCTGCTTTCAGCTGCACAAACAGTGGTGATTCTTTCAGTCGTATCCTGATATAATAGGACATGAGTACCAGGAAGATAGACAGCCAGAAGGGAATACGCCATCCCCAGGCGTTGAAGTCTTCGGGAGTGAGGCTGGACCGGGTGATCAGGATCACCGCAAGCGATACGAACAGACCGAGTGTGGCGGTCGTTTGTATGAAACTGGTGTAATAGCCCCGCTGATCATGAGGAGAATGCTCCGCGACGTAGGTGGCCGCGCCTCCGTATTCACCACCGAGGGCCAGACCCTGTAACAGCCGGAGGACCAGTACAATAATTGGCGCGACGATGCCGATGCTCTCATACCCGGGTACAAAGCCGATGGCAAAAGTAGAGCCGCCCATAATGAGCAACGTTAGCAAAAAGGTGTACTTACGTCCCGTGAGATCGCCCAGGCGGCCGAAGACGATCGCCCCGAACGGGCGTACAATAAATCCCACGGCAAAAGTGGCCAAAGTGGCAATGTAGGCCAGATCAGGATTGCTGGGAGGAAAAAATTTCTGGGAAATGATGGCCGACAGACTACCAAAAATGTAGAAGTCATACCATTCAATGAGTGTCCCGGCGGAGGAGGCCAGTATTACCTGCCAGATGGTTTGTGAGACTTTGCTGTTGTTCATATACGTGGTTACTTGGTTGATATCGATGTATAATATAGGTAAATTGTTGTAAATGTTATAGTATTTGCATATTTAATAGGGGAAAAGGGGGAATAGTACGTCTTTTATTATAGTTATTTTCTTTTAACTTTAATGAGACTTCAGGATAGCTCTACAAATCATATATGCGTAAACGACCGGCTTTAGTTTTTTTATTTATCATACTGTTGCTACCCGCAGCGGTGTTCGCCCAGGATGCGGCAAAAAGACCTAAGATAGGTCTGACACTTAGTGGCGGCGGAGCTAAAGGGCTGGCACACATAGGTATTTTGCAGGCGCTCGACAGTGCCGGACTAAAGGTTGACTATATCACCGGTACCAGTATGGGAAGTATCGTAGGGTCGCTCTATGCTATGGGCTATTCCGGCGATGCAATTGAGAAACTGGCCCGGGAAATGGATTGGAGTAACCTGTTTTCGAATCAGCCGGTGCTGACGGACATATCCTTCGAAGAAAAGCGGGAGTATAATAAATACCTGATAGAGATCCCTTTTGAATACGGTAAACCCAAACTGGCGTCTGGCGTGATAGCAGGCGAGCAGCTCTGGCTGGAACTGGCCCGGTTGTGCTGGCCGGTGAATAATGTGAGAGATTTTTCCCAATTTGATATACCCTTTAAATGTATTGCCACAGATGTGACCACAGGAGACATCGTTACGCTGGATACCGGTGATATTGTCATGGCCATCCGCGCCAGCATGGCTATCCCTTCGGTGTTCACGGCAGTGAAGATTGGCGATAAGAACCTGGTGGACGGAGGGGTGGTACGCAACTTCCCTGTTATTACAGCGAAAGATATGGGGGCAGATATCGTGATCGGTTCCAACGTCAGTAGTGGTCTGCGTAAGGCGGAGCAACTCGCAACGCCACTGGATATTATTTATCAGCTGGGCTTTTACAAGGATGCGGAAGATTTTAAACAGGCAAAGAAACTGACGGATATCTACATACATCATCACCTGGATAATTATACGGCGGCCAGTTTCGGGAGCGTGGATTCCCTGCTGGCAATAGGAAAAAAGAAGGGTGATGAGATGTACCCTGTATTTAAACATATGGCGGATTCCCTGAATGCACTATACCCGCCGGCCACGCCCTTCCGGAAGAACAGGTTACCGTTCACGCCGGATATTGAACTGATAGATATTAAGGTCACCGGACTGGTACATTCAGATGAACGTTTCTTCAAAGGAAGGCTGGGACTGGTAAAAGGAGGTTGTTATACGCCTACTGATCTGAAAGATGCCGTACTGAATGTATTTGGTACCCGTTTCTATAAAATGATCACTTATGACCTCGAAGCGAAAGGGAACGGTAAAAGCCTGATGAATGTCCAGGTGGAGGAGAATCCGTTAACCTATGTGAAGTTTGCCTTGCAGTACAACAGTTTTACGAATGCCAGCGCTATTATTAATATCACACAGCGCAATTTTGTGGTGCCTAACTCCAGGGCGTTTGTTAGCTTAGCGATCGGGGAAAATCCAAGAGTAAAGGGAGAATTATTCAAATACCTGGGACCGAAGCGGAATTTTGGTTTCGGACTGGGCGTTGATTTCGAAGACAATGCGCTGACGCTCTACAAAGACTATAAGCGCCAGATGGAATATCATCTGAAATACCTGAATGGCGAAGCCAAGCTGCAATATACCCTGAACAGTATGATGGCGATAGGCGTAGGCACCCGGTTTGAGTTCCTGAACATCAGCCCGCGGTATGAGTCTGTGGAGGTTTTAAGGGGCAATGGTAATCAGCTGAATAGCTTCCTGTATTTCGGCGTGAACTCACTCGACAGAAAGATCTATCCGCATCGCGGTATGGACCTGCAGTTTGAATCAGGATGGGTGTATCGTCAGCAGACGGGCTACAGGGTATATAAGGACGGAGCGGAGATCATGCCGGAGGACTATGGTTATAAGTTCAACAATTACCAGCGTACCCTGCTGCGTATGAAGTATAACCTGCCTGTCAATCCTAAAGGTACGATGCAGCTGGAGGCAGGAGGTGGAGCTAACTTTACGCATCGCCAGGGGCCTATCAATGCCTTCCTGCTGGGAGGATTGAACACCGTGATCCGTAACCAGTTGCCTATTGTGGGTATCAGGGAGGCGGAGATCACAACATCAAGTGCGGCGACCCTGCAATTGTCCTATCAATATGAATTTATGCGGAATGTTTATGCGATTCCCCGTGCGGGCGCAGTGTTGTATGACTTCCTGGGGGATGTATCTTCGAAGTATAAGTATATGAGCGGGTATGGATTAACAGGGGGATATTCTTCCTTTATGGGGCCAATAGAAGCGTCCGTCATGTATTGTGACCAGGACGGACGCCTGCGGATGTATGTGAATATCGGATTTAATTTCTAGTGCATTCTGTCACCGCGCACTTCCAGGTTTTGAATGATGTCTGCCTCCAGTGTCAGCCATTCCTGCCAGCGGGCCCTTACCCTCTCTTCCGGTATATATTCATTGGCCAGGTCTATGAACAGGCGGTAATGCCCTGCTTCAGATATCATGAATTTGCGGTAAAATTCTTTCAGATAGGCATCTTCCAAACCTTCACTGAGCAGGCGGAAACGTTCCGCACTGCGGGCTTCAATGAGCGCAAATATGAGTAGTCTGTCCAGCAGTACTGATTGCGGATCACCACCTTTGTTCTGATGGAGCATCAGCGCGTTCACATACATATCTTTGCGCTGTTTGCCCAGGGAGAACCCACGTTTGCGCATTTCAGCCAGTACCTGCCGGAAATGTCCCCATTCTTCAGTGACGATAGGAGCGAGTTCCTGTACCAGTTTATCCTTTTCAGGATAACGCTGTATCAGGGATATACAGGAGGTAGCCGCTTTTTGTTCACAGAAAGCATGGTCAGTCAGGATCTCTTCCAGAGAGATAGCGGCCAGGTTTACCCAGCGCGGGTCAGTAGGGAGGTGTAGCCCTAATATGGAGACTTTACTCATCCGGCAAAGTTACTTAGCTTTGGGAGATGAAAGAAGATTTTCTTTTGCAGCAACTGGCTCAGCGTGAGGCGCAGCACGCATTCCGCCGTCTGAGACTGCCGGCTCCGGGGGCAGTGGATTTTTGTTCAAATGACTATCTGGGACTGGCACAGAGTAACGCTATGCAGGAGGCAGTGCATACGTTGTTACAGGCAAGACCGTATATGCATGGTAGTACAGGTTCGCGATTGCTGGCCGGTAACTATGCATGGGTGGAGGAGGCGGAAGCGATGCTGGCTGCCTTTCATCAGGCGCAGACTGGCCTGATCTATAACTCAGGATATGATGCCAATGTGGGCTTGTTCTCAGCAGTGCCACAGAAGGGAGATACGATCATTTACGATCAGTTGATCCATGCCTCTATCAGGGATGGGATACGGTTGTCAAAGGCGCAGGCTTTTTCTTTTCTACATAATGACATAGCCGATCTGCAGAAAAAACTGCAACATGGTGTGGGAAACATCTTTGTGGCCGTGGAATCGGTATATTCTATGGACGGAGATTTTGCACCATTACAGGAAGTGGCGGCACTTTGTGAGCAGACAGGGGCCAACCTGATCGTGGATGAGGCGCATGCGACAGGTGTGGTAGGAGAACGAGGGGAGGGGCTGGTGCAGCATTTACGGTTGCAGGAAGCCTGTTTTGCGCGCGTGCATACATTTGGTAAAGCCGTGGGCTGTCATGGCGCGGTGGTCTTGGGGAGTGCTCATTTGCGTGACTTTCTGATCAACTTTTCCCGTTCATTTATCTATACGACCGCGTTACCGCCAACTGCTATTGCGGCTATCGTGGCGAGTTATGAGTTATTCCCCTATATGCAGTCAGCGCGGGCGCATTTAGCGGCATTGATCACCCGGTTCCGGGAGGGAGCAAAAGGGCGGGCGACGTTATATAGTGAGACGCCTATTCAGATCGTACTGACACCCGGAAACGAGTATACCCGTGCGCTGGCAGGAGAATTACAGCTGGCCGGATTCGATGTACGCCCGATCCTGCATCCGACCGTTCCTAAAGGGAAAGAGCGGTTACGTATCGTATTACACAGCTTTAATACAGCAGCAGAGGTAGACCGCCTTTTGCAGGCACTGGTGAGGTGAAGGCAATAGGCTGCATTATAATTTTGTATCTTAGCATAACAAGATAGCACGTATGAGATTTGTTCCCTTTACCGTTTCGGCGGTGATCACCATTGCACTAATTATTTGCCTGGACAGGTCCTGGGGCGCACTTCCTCCATTCGGACGGTTGTTAAGTCCACAGGAAGGTTTCTGGCAGAATGCGACCTCTATCAGCAAGGATTATAACGAAGAGCTGCAGGTCCCTGGTTTACAGGGAAAGGTAGACGTTTGGCTGGATGACAGGATGGTGCCACATATCTTTGCTGAGAACAGCGCAGATGCTTATTATGTGGAGGGATATATGCATGCCCGTGACAGACTGTGGCAGATGGAGCTACAGTGTTTTGCAGCCGCCGGACGTTTGTCAGAGATCCTGGGGCCTAAGATGATCCCATACGACCGTCAGCAGCGTCGCACGGGGATGTTATATGGAGCGGAACAGGCAGTAAAGGCCATGGAGGCAGATCCGGTGGCTGGTCCGGCGATAAGGGCCTATGCAGATGGTATTAATGCGTATATCAGTACGCTGACAAAAGCAACACTTCCGTTAGAGTATAAATTGCTTGATTATAAACCAGAGAAGTGGACAACGCTTAATTCAGGTTTATTGCTGAAAATGATGGCCGCGGATCTGGCTGGCGGAGCGAATGACCTGGTATATACAAATGCCCGCCGTTTATTCAGCAAGGCGGATTTTAACCAGTTATACCCTGACTTCGGCGATAGTATTGATCCGATCATTCCGGCAGGTACGTCCTATCCGGCACCGACGGTAAAGGCTACGCCTCCGGCGGATAGTATATTGACGGCCGCTGGCATTTCCCTGAACTTTAAGGAAGAAAGGCCTGACCCGGATAACGGCAGTAATAACTGGGCTGTAGCCGGATCAAAGACACGTGCAGGCGCACCGATCCTCTGTAACGATCCGCACCTGGGATTAAGTCTGCCGTCTTTATGGTATGAGGTGCAGCTCCACACACCGGAAATGAATGTCTATGGGGCTACATTACCAGGCGCACCGGGTGTGATCATTGGTTTTAATGATCACATCGCCTGGGGAGTGACCAACGCGGCGGAAGATGTGAAAGATTATTACCTGATGCAGTTCCGTAACGGCAAGCAACAGTATATGTTCAACGGGACGTATCGTGATGCTGACCTGCGGATTGAGAAGATCAATGTGAAGGGCGGACAGCCTTACTATGACACGGTGGCCTATACTGTATGGGGACCAGTAGTCTACGATGCCGGTTTTCCTGATACGGCGACTCATCAGCAGTTCCTGGCTATGCGCTGGAAAGCCCTTGACCCTTCTGTAGAGATCCGGACATTTCTGGAACTGAATAAAGCGCATAACTATAACGACTATCTCGCTGCTTTAAAATATTACACCTGTCCTGCACAGAACTTCGCGTTTGCCGCAAAAACGGGAGAAATAGCACTCTGGCATAATGGTCAGTTCCCTTTACGCTGGAAAGACCAGGGAAAATGGATCATGCCTGGCGGGGATAGCGCTTTCGCCTGGCAGGGGTATGTGCCACAGGAGCAGAATCCACATATGTATAATCCGGTACGTGGGTTTGTCAGCTCTGCGAATCAGCATCCGACGGATAGTACTTACCCTTACCGGTATGTGGCAGACTTTGACCTGTTCCGTGGGAAACGTATCAACGAAGTATTGGCGGCAGACAGTCAGATCACTGTACAGGATATGATGGACCTGCAGAATGACAACCTGAACCCGTTCGCCAGGGCAGCACTTCCACTGATCCGTAAGCATTTACCAGCATCCCTGCTGACCGCAGACCAACAGGCCTACTGGAAAATGCTCGATAAGTGGGACTTGCAGAGTAGTCCGGACAGCAAGGGGGCAACACTGTTTAATATCTTCTGGGATAAGATGCAGTCGGCCATCTGGGACGACGATATAGTGATAGACAAGGTACCGTTGCAACAGCCATGGGAGAAGACTACATTGCTTTGGCTGTTACGGGATTCTTCTATGAAATACATCGATAATATCCATACAGCAGGAAAGGAAACACTCTCACAGGTGATGCTGAATTGTTTTGCGGCCACTGCTGATAGTGCCAGATCTCTGGATGCGCAGCAGAAGCTGGAGTTTGGCCGTTTCCGTGGCACGAATATCCGTCACCTGACGAGGTCTATTGCACCATTTGGGGCGATGAACCTGCGTACCGGCGGAGGGCGTCATATCGTCAATGCGACGAAGCAGACGCATGGTCCGTCCTGGAAGATGGTAGTACAGATGAGCGCGAAGACGGAAGCGTATGGTATTTATCCAGGTGGTCAGAGCGGAAATCCGGGAAGTCCGTTTTATGACAATGCGGTACAGGACTGGGTACAGGGAAAGTATTATCTTTTACATGTGTTTGATAAACAGGAGGATAGCGATCCGGCAGTAAAGTTTAAGATACATTTTACGAAGGGATAAAGATTTTTTTTAGAAATATTTGGCAGGGAATATATAATTCCTATCTTTGCACTCCCAATCACGGAAAAGGGGAATGATTCCGTAGCTCAGTTGGTAGAGCAATACACTTTTAATGTATGGGTCCTGGGTTCGAGTCCCAGCGGGATCACAAGAAAAGACTGCGCGAACAGCGTGGTCTTTTTTGTTTCAGGTGCAATGCCTGAAATTCCTTTAAGAATCCTAAATTAATGGGTTAACTTATCGGTCAATAAACCTCTGCAAATGAAAGTCAGAAGCATTACAATCCTGATTTGTATCACTTTCAAAACCTTCATTTAGATCTGACGTATCCTGCCGGGCACCCCAAAGCTGGTCGGGCGTTAGACAAAGTTTGTATCATTGGACAGAGTGGAACTGGAAAGACGACCTTATTGAAATTAATTTCCATTCTATCATATCGCACTTCTCAATTTGATCAGGTTGGATCGTTGGATAAAATTAAAAACATTGAGATTGAGTTTGAGTTTAGTGATGTGACAGCTACCAAATATCTCGAAGCTGATATAAGTTCTGACGACACTGTCAAATCATATTGGAGAAATTATTTGAAAGCAGGAGAGCCACTATCACCTGATGCAGTAAACAAATTGTGGTCGGAATAAATAGCAGGATATTACCTTTATCAATCTACTTTCCCGCAGATTTGGTCTATGATCTCGAGGCTGATTCCTCGAGTGTGAATGACTATACTAAAAAAAGGACTATCGACTTTTCTACGGAAAAAGCTGCAGATATCTGGAGCATTATTCTTAATAAAATTCAGAAATATCAGGAAGAAGAATTGAAGATCCGGCAACAAATATCGAAGGTTGCGGAGAAGAGTGACAATATTCAGGAGATACAGCGGGCAGTAAAGGAATTGGAAGAATGGCGCCAAAGTGCATTCAATCCGGTTGAAGATGTTGCCCAAAATTGTTTGAATGATGTATTACATCATTTTGGACTAAGGGTCAAAACAGCGCTTGATTTCCAAAAGAAGGAAGATATCGGATTCCTGAAGATAGAAGATTTTGAGAACAATGAAGTTCCGAATGGTTTATTAAGCACTGGGACAAAGCAGGTAATGCTTTCAGCACTCCCCTTATATTTACTTAAGCCGAATAAATGTCAGATTTTGTATGATGAGCCTGAGCGTTCATTGTATCCCGACTTACAGCGTTTCATTATTGATTATTATGTGAGTTTAACTACTGATTCCCAGTTCTTCTTTTCAACTCACTCTCCCATTATAGCTTCTTCTTTTGAGCCATGGGAGATCGTCGAACTGAAATTCGATGAAAAGTGGTATGTGTATAGGGATAAGTACTACGAAGGGGAAAACCATGTGGACAATTACTTTGTTGATCCACGGTATTTAGATTATGACCTGATCCTAAAGAAGGTTTTTGATCTGAAAGACACCAGTAGCGATCTGCGAATGGAAGCACTGGTGGAATTAAGTATGTTGAAAAATCAGTTAGACACACTGAAACAGGAAGGTAAATTACAAACTGAAAAAGCAAAGGCAATCTTGACACGTTATAAATCGCTGGCGCAAAAGCTGGCATGGGAAACCGAATGATCCGATCATGCGTAAAATTGATAAGTCCAGGTTGTTGGCCACCAGATATAAAGAATGGCTGTGGCGCAATTATAACCTCACCCAGCCCCTTTCTTCCCCATGTTTCACAAAATAAAACGCCCCATTTGTCCCCATCAGCTGTATCCCGCTACCCGCAGGAATAGTCGTTTTCACAGCCGCCAGAGTATCAGGTTGATCTAACAGTGGCACTGCCGCTTTCACTGTCTGTTTCCTAAACGACGACACTGCCACGCGTTTACCCTCCACAAAGCCTTCCCGGCCATCCATCAGCGATACCTTATACCATGATGCCGTTCCTGCAAGGATAGCTATCACACTATTGGCAGGCAGTTTCTCTACGATAATGGCCTTCGGTGAAGGAGCTGCATATAACGGAGTCGTTGTATTTACACGGGCTGTTTGTTGTAGCAGGGTAGTATCTACATACACTGGTGGAGCAGGTGTCCGTTGCCGTAGTACAAATGGCATAGGATCAATGGCTCCGTTACCAGTATAGATACCGAAGTGCAAATGAGTAGGCGTATGCCTGGCATTACCTGTATTACCCATTAATCCCAGGGTATCGCCGGTATACACACGCTGCCCTTCCTGTACAAGTTGTGCATCAAGATGAGCGTAATATAAGCTGTAGGAAGCGTGGTCGGGGCGCATAAATATGACCTTTCCTCCCAGATTATTCTCCCGTGTACTGGTAACAATGCCGTCAGCGGCAGCCACCACAGGCGTTCTGAATTTGCCAAAGATATCTATGCCCTCATGGCTGCGTTTACCACCATCCCGGTTGTCACCCCAGAAGCTGCCAATGGTAGGATTCGCGTTATTCGGTACCGGAAAGGCTAAGGTTGGTCCTGTACTGATAGACAGATCATAGCCGCCGCTTTTTAGCAACTCGGGTTGTAACCGTAGGATGAATTGTCCATCAGCTTCTACCACATGTTCCAGTTTCCAGGTAGTAGAATCTGCGGCTGCCAGTAGCGAGGGCGCACTCCCTGGTTTACCGGGTTGGAGTAGTTCGGCAAAGAGCCGGAACTGACCAGCCGGTTTCATATCTATCTGTATGATAATTCTTTCGCCACGTCTGGCGGAAAACAGCAGGCCGGCAGCGGCCGGTTTCTCTGCAGCAAAGTACCCGGTTTCTCTATATGGAATGGCGACAGAAAGGGGCTGACTGATCGCTTTTTGCGCAGCGGAAAACCAGCGTATGCCTAGTTCGGAGGTAGACAGACCGGCGTCTGTGATACGGCTGGCATACTGCTCATGCGCGGACTTTTCCGTAAACAGGCCCTTCCTCGAAGAGGAGCAGGCCATAGCGAGTATACTGACAGTAAGCAAGAGGCTCCGGGCTGTAGTTCGCATGGGCGTATTATTTAATGTATGATCTTTCATTACCAGTGAAATAGCTGCAATTGTCGCGCCACTCATTCCGCTGGTCCTATCTTGGTAGATCATGTGAGCATCATGCGAATTACTTGCCTTCCTCCCTTACAACATGGTACGACGGGGACAGTATTTCGATATTGGCTTTTTTGAACATATCCTGGATATGCTCAAGCAGATTGCTGTATATCGCAGCTTGTTTATTTGCTTCTCTGGTATAGGCGTTGATCTGATAGGAAATACTAAAATCATCAAGGCTGGTTTGTAATACAAAAGGTTTGGGAGACGCCTGTATATGTATTGTTTTAAGGGCCGCTTCGATCAGTAGTTCATATACCTGTTGCCACGGCTCATCATAACCGATGGTGACGGTGTAATGTACGATCAGCCCGTCTTTTTCATTTTGCGTATAGCTGGAATAATTCACAGTTGAACTGGATAATACGGTCGAATTAGGTACTGTAATATCTTCATTTTTGATTGTTCTTATCCTCGTCACCAGCATTGATTTTTCTACCACATCACCTACAACGTCACCAATCTTCACCCTGTCTCCAATTCTGAACGGCCGCATGTACGTAATGACAAGACCTGCAACAATATTACTGATTGCACTGGATGAGCCGAGAGAGAGCAATATGCCAAGAAACACAGAGACTCCCTGGAATGCTGGTGAACCGGAGCCCGGAAGAAAAGGGAATATCAGTACCACCATGAAAGCATATAGCGTAACTCTCAGGATATTGAATGTCGGGATGGCCCAGTCAGCATGGAAGCCCCGGAACTGTATACTGCCCCGTTTCAGTTCGTTGAACATATACTTCACGGCTCTTATCACATACCGGAATATCAGGTATATGATAATTATTTTAAACAGGTTGGGGAGGTAAGCCAATATAGCATTGGCGGCGGACTTCAGCGGCGAAAGTATCCAGTCAAGAAGGGTATGTGTCCAGGATTTGGTTTCAGGGAAGATACTGAACAAAAGGGGAAGAGATAGATACAATACCAGGATAATGACAAGGATCTTTAACAGGAAGTTGACCCTGAGTAAAAGAAATTCGAGATGATCTGCTGTAATTATCTTCAGTTTTTTAAGCCGTAACTCTTTTATGTGTTTTTCCTTATTGAGAGATATCATATCTGCTACCCGTCTGAATAGCTTATTCACCAGGAAGACCACAACTGTTAGCAGCATGATGATCAGTAATACCAGTCCCAGACGTTTTAACAAATTGACCAGGCTATGTTCCTGACGTTCTCCTGTGACCGTCTGTTTGATGGTTCGCAGGTACTCATCCGCCAGGGCAGCGTTGCTTTTACCAAACCACAGGCCGTCCAGGTTACCTATACTAACAATTACATCTGTGTTATTGTAGGTGATGTCAAAATATCCTTCATTCTCAACTATCCTTAGTGAATCGGATTCGAAAAATGGCATTTTATACAGGTTCTCTATTTTATGTGATACCGACTTCGCCCTTTCCATTGCATTAAAGGAGCCTGTCCTTGTATAAATATAAAATAACGTATCCTGGTTAAGTATGACAGGGTATCCTGTAGTTGATTTTTTCAGTGTCTTTAGTTTCTCCAGTTGTGCAATATTTCGCAGGGAATCGCTCACCGCGATCTTCCGTAACTGGGCTTCGAGTTCCTCCGTACGTTTAACATTGCCAGCCACAGCAGAGAGCTCGCGGGTCAACTGCATTTTGACAAGGGAGTCAATTCTCCTTTGTTGTTCGTCCTTCATCAATATTGCTTCATTAATAGCAGTGCTGTTTGTGTCATGGGTAGTCGCAGGTTGTTGCGCCAGGCAGCAATGCCTGGTTACCACGGAGCATAATATCAGTAGTAATATCCTGGAATAAGCCATAGTGTTATTTTAGCTAGTTAAGGATCAATGTCTTAAAGATAAGACATTCAGTATTATTGCCTGTAAAAGAGCGCGTATGTTTTAGCCCCCGGGAAATTTATCTCGTTGTATTTGTAAGATAATATTATCTTAGTGGCTAAGATATTTACCAAATAAGATAAGATGAATAACGACGAGATCACCCGTATAAGGCGGCTGAGTCAGCAGTATGCGTACACTTCCATTCATATGCATGAGGCGATTGCCCGAAAAGCCGGTCTGCCGGGAACGGACCATAAATACCTGGGCTTTTTACTGCAAAAGGGTAGTATGACGGCGGGAGAACTGTCTGCATTCACCGGCCTGACTACAGGGGCGGTGACCGGATTAGTAGACCGTTTCGAAAAAAAGAAGCTGGTCAGAAGAGAGTTTGCTGCAGATGACAGGCGAAAAGTGATGATCGTGCCCGATACGAAGAGGATAATGGACCTCTTAGCCCCGCTGTATAAAGACTTCCGGAGTCAGTCTGAACAGCTGATCGCTTCTTTCTCGGATGAAGAAATAAAAGTCCTTGAAGCCTACTTTTCAAAGGCTATTGAGCTAATGGATAAAACGACCTCCTGGGTCAACAATGCCTAATTGTCAAAAGCAGCAATATGAGTTCGTACATACTTGGTTTTGAGAGAATAGATAAGACACAACTGGGGCTGGTGGGTGGTAAAGGGGCCAATTTGGGAGAGCTGTCCCGTATTGCAGATGTACAGGTGCCTGGTGGCTTTTGTGTTACTACAGCCGCCTATAAAGAGGTCATTGGAAATCATCCGGAGGTAAACACACTACTTGATCAACTGGCGATATTGACGATAGACGACAGGAAAGAGATCGGAGCCTTGTGTGCCCGTATCCGTGAGGTGATTGAACATGCACCTGTTGCCGCGCATATAGCCGGCGAGATCGTCAGCTATCTTACACAGTATGATGTACAACAGCCTTTTGCCGTGCGGTCCAGTGCGACGGCCGAAGATCTTCCTGCTGCATCTTTTGCAGGGCAACAGGACTCTTATCTGAATGTTACCGGAGAAGGCGCTATACTCAAACATATCCGTAAATGCTGGGCATCACTTTATACTGACCGCGCTGTAATATACCGTCTGCAACAGGGATTTGACCACAGAAAGGTGTATCTGTCTGTCGTTGTACAGCAAATGATCTTCCCCGAGGTATCGGGCATCATGTTTACCGCAGATCCGGTAACATCAAACCGGAAGATTGTTGCTATTGATGCGGGCTTCGGGTTGGGAGAGGCCCTGGTTGGCGGACTGGTCACTGCTGATAACTTCACAGTCCGGGAGGGTAAGATCATCAACCGGAAGATCGCTGTGAAGAAACTGGAAGTCCGGGCTGTAGCTGGCGGCGGTACAAAGGTGCAGGAAATCGATGCTGAGCGTCAGTGTAAGGCTTCCTTACGAGATGAAGAGGTGATCTCACTGGAACGTCTCGGACGGAAAATAGCCGCTTATTTTGGCGTTCCGCAGGATATAGAATGGTGTCTGAGCAATGGGACGTTTTATATGCTTCAGAGCAGGCCGGTCACTACGTTATATCCTGTTCCGGTAAAAAACGACAACGAGCCTCATGTATACATCTCGGTAGGGCATCAGCAAATGATGACAGATGCGATGAAGCCGTTGGGATTGTCTATGTTCCTGCTTACGGCCGCCCGCCCGATGGACCATGCCGGTGGGCGGTTGTTTGTAGACGTCGCCCCCGATTTGGCATCTCCTGCTAAAAGACATGTGCTCATAAATGTGCTTGGCAAAAATGACCCGCTTATAAAAGATGCGCTGACCAGTATTATGGAACGAACGGATTTTATACGACCATTGCCGGAGGAAGACAACATCTCCGGGCCAGGTAAAGGTCCGCAACCCCGCGATTTCCAGACACTGAGTAACTATGATCCGGAAGTGGTCACGGAGTTAATACATGGGAACCAGAAGTTGATTGACACACTGAAGCAGCAGATTCAGCTGAAATCAGGTACAGATCTGCTCGATTTTATAAAGGACGATGTACAGCAATTAAGGAGCGGCCTCTATGACCCGCGTAGTTTCGGTGTGGTGATGACGGCTATGAATGCTGCATCATGGATCAATGAGAAGATGATGCTTTGGCTGGGTGAAAAGAATGCGGCAGATGTACTTTCTCAGTCTCTTCCTCATAACGTCACTGCTGAAATGGGCCTGGCACTGCTGCATGTCGCAGACGTTGTACGCCGCTATCCCGCAATAGTTGAGTATCTGCAACGGGTAAAGGACGATAATTTCCTGGATGAACTGAGCCGGTTTACTGGTGGGCTGCAGGTCAGGGATGCCATCAATAACTATTTGCAGCAATACGGGATGCGCTGCCCGGGAGAGATTGATATCACAAAAACACGCTGGAGCGAAAAGCCGTCGATGCTGCTTCCTGTTCTGCTCAGTAACGTTAAAAACTTCCAGCCTGGCGCCGGTGAACAGCGATTTGAGCAGGGACAACACGAAGCAGTAAAAAAGGAAGAAGCATTGCTGTATCGTTTAAGACAACTACCAGACGGAGAACAAAAGGCGCAGGAAACTAAGCAGATGATCGCCCTTGTGAGGAGCCTGGCGGGTTACAGGGAATACCCCAAATACAGTATCGTTAACCGCTATTTCATTTATAAACAGGCATTATTGCAAGAAGCCGGGAAACTGGTTCAATCCGGTGTTATCCGGGAAAAGGAAGATATCTACTATCTCACCTTCGGAGAACTGCGAGACGTGATCGCGACTGGTATCATCGATGAGCAGATCATTCAGAAGGCAAAAGCGGAATACGCATTATTTGAAAAACTAACACCTCCAAGAGTGATCACTTCAGAAGGAGAGGTCCTTTCAGGGAGGTATAAACGGGATGATCTTCCGGCAGGTGCTATCGCGGGGCTGGCCGTTTCTTCCGGCATAATAGAGGGGCGCGCAAGGGTGATACTGGATATGGGCGCTGCTGATCTGGAAGAAGGGGACATACTGGTGACTACATTTACTGACCCCAGCTGGACTCCATTATTTGTAGCGATAAGAGGGCTGATCACTGAAGTCGGCGGACTAATGACGCATGGTGCTGTTATTGCCCGGGAGTATGGCCTGCCGGCTGTTGTTGGTGTGGACAACGCTACGCAACTGATCAGAGACGGACAGCAGATACGTGTAAATGGAACGGATGGATATATAGAGATACTATAACTCACTATTCAACAGGATTGCCATATATTTACTTTACGGAGCCCCTATTTTGTCTCCTCCCGTTATGTCTGTGTGAATGTTACTCTTAAATGCTAAATCCCCTAATCTCTGGTTATCATGTCTACAAAAGCAGTTCGCTTCCATGTGGAAGTAAAGGACGTGGAAATCACGTCCGGTCATTATATCGTGCATGCCATTGCGCCGCCCGCAGATTTCTCCGCCCAGCAACATTTTACAGGCAATACCTTTGAACATGTTATTTCAGGTGGTAGTCAGTATTTTGCCGTATCCGTGGTCATTACCAGTTATAAACAACATGGTCAGTCATATAGCTGTGCAATGCCTGTCAGTCTGCTGGCTACCTTCACATTGCCTGACGCTGTTGATGTCAAGGTGTGCCCCGAGTCCTCAGTCGCATCTATATATACCTTTGCGGGAATGGCCCATGTGGACGCCCACGGCAACGTACGGATAGCCGGTACTGAACGCAATATGAAGATCGCCTATGGTATGAAGCAGCAGCTCTATCGCACAGAAGGTATCGTGGCAGATATGATCAGGCAGTCCCCAAATGGATTTGAAACAAACAGTTACCCAATGTTCAACTCATTGTGTAACCTGTTCTATTATTGCCTGACTGATACAAAATTTTACGAGGCGTTCCTGGGATGTGTATGGCATCCGGAAGACGTGAAGAACGAAAACTTCCTGCAGGCATTGCGACATCTGTTGCATGATCCGTTTACAGGTGCCAGCGCTATTTACAGATTGCTGGCTGACAGACCGGAGATATACAAGGACTCGCTTATCTCGATGAATTTACCGGAAGATAGAAAGGTGCCTGACAACTGGACATTGACCTTAAAACTGAATAGTTCCGGGTCGAAGAACTTTATTCCGAGTGGGTCGGCTTTTGTTGTATTCGATGCGGATGATAATGCCTGGATAGCGAATAATTTCAGGGCAGGATCAGGAGATTCAGGTACGCATTGCCCTGTTTATAAATACGATGGCACACCTGCCAGTTTCTCGCCGGTACAGGGAGGCGGTTTGCTGGGTGTAGCATTTGGCGCAGCAATAGATCCTGCTAAAGCATACATCTCTTTCGGGAATTTCGGGTGGGGGTCAGAATATAACAATCCACAACAGGGCAGCATCTCCCGGTTTCACAAGGACGGACGACCTGTTTCGCCGGCTAATGGGTTTACCATCGGGCTCTCCCGTGTGCAAGGTATGGAGTATGACCGTCATGGTAATTTATGGATGGCCTCTGTAGGCTGTCAGGATCCATTTGCGCCGGCGCCGGCAGGTCTTTATCCTTTTACCAGTGAGCCAAGTGCAGTAGTTGTATACCTGAAACAGGACGATCCTGAAAAGGAGCCTGCCAGGGAAAATGTAGTGATCTGCGATGAGTTCCCCATAAAACATACGTCCACATCTGACCCTGTATATGCCCGCACGCCTTATCTGAAGATCTTCGATGTAACGCCCGATAATAAAGGAAATGCCTATGTCTCGTGTATAGGTAACTACGACAGTGAACATCCGGACCAATGTGTGGTGGCGGCTGTCTATAAGGTAGCGCTGGAGCAGAACAGGCTCGTTGTTAAATGCAGCTGGTACAGTGAATATACCAATACCCGCACAGGACAGACTGGTTACGAATCCCTCCGGCAGGTAGCGATTGATGGAGATGGCAATATCGTAGTTGTTGGTGTAGCCAGTAGCAGGGCTACAGTACTACATCCGGATACGCTGAAGAAGATCACCTATTACGATGTTGAAACCTATAACCCATGGGGCGTAAAGATAGACCGGAAAAAGACGGTTTTCCTGGCTAATTTCGGCCGGGACGAGGGAGAACGAGCAGGTGATCATACACTTGACCTGCAGGCCCGTTTTGGTGTGACAATGCTTCGTGACCCTGCTGACCCTGCCAGTGCGAAGCTACTGACTCTTCCCACGGGTGGCTCGGAAGTAATGCTGGCAAACGGGCATCCGCTATATGGTAACCAGACCAGGCCCGGAAAACCAATCCTACTGGTAAAGGGAGAACCCGTTCCCACGCCTGTTCGTATGAAATGTTACCAGCCTATAATGCGGCTGACTTCAACCAATATAGACGGTGCGGGTAACCTCTGGTGTATGAATAACTGGAAGCCTGCTGCCCTGGTGGATGTGCTCAGTAACCCTGGTGGTGATGGGGTAGTGATCTTTCTCGGTATCGCAGCACCTGAGTGAAGCGCCCGGTTTTTACCTGTTAGTTGATGAATAGCGCAGATTAGCCAGGGCCCTGGCTGCGTCGGCAATCCCGGCCATCATCTGACGCCGGGATTTTGTTTGTATCTAAAGATGTGAAAATTATCGTTTGAACAGTGCGATCAGTTTTTTACTTCCTGTGATCAGCAGTACCATGAGCAGACCTGCGATCAATCCGAAAGTCGCTTCTTTTACTATCCCAATCAGATTCGGCATAAAATGATGCAAGTATTCAATATTATGGGCGAAGATACCACCGGCCACTAAGATCAGTGCAATGGTCCCCACAACTCCCAGTATCCTGATCACAACCGGCAGTGATTTTACCAGCAGACGGCCCAGCACGGAAAGGAAGCCTTTATTACGGGAATGCTTGATAAGTTTGTAACCGGCATCATCCATTCTGACAATGATGGCAACAATACCGTATACGCCTATAGTTGCCAGAACAGCCACAATAGACACAGTAACGATTTGTGTCATCAGAGACTTCTCCAATACAGAACCAAGGGCAATAATTACGATCTCGACGGAGAGAATAAAGTCGGTGGTAATGGCAGACTTGATCTTCGCTTTCTCTGCATCCTTCGCATTTTGTTGTGCATCAGCAGCGGCTTCATCGCTTTCATCTGCATGATGGAAGAAGTACTCAATAATTTTCTCCACGCCTTCGTATGCCAGGTAAAATCCACCCAGGATCAGTGCTATTTTGATGGCAACAGGTAGGAACGCATTCAATAGTAATGCAATAGGAACAATGATCAGTTTGTTGATCAGTGAGCCTTTCGTGATGGCCCAGAGCACAGGCAGTTCCCGTGAAGAGAGGAAGCCAGTCGCTTTTTCCGCGTTTACCGCTAAATCGTCGCCTAATATACCTGCCGTCTTCCTTGTTGCTACTTTAGCCGCCACGGAAACATCATCCATTAGTGTCGCTATATCATCCAGAATTACAAAGATGCCTGATGCCATAAAAAGTCATTAATTGGCTGCAAATTATAACTTGGAAGCGACATTTTTTATCAGGATGTTATTAAAAGAAAGAGCCAGTGCGTCAGACACTGGCTCTCAAATTATTATGCGACGCTCATGTTCGCTTCCTGTGGCTGACTGACATACACCTGTAAGCCACCTACCCATGTTTCAAGTACGGGAATGTTCCGTATATGCATATATGGATCCTGTATCGTCAGCGGGTCCGCCTGCAAAATGACGAAATCTGCAAAGTGACCAGTTTTCAGCGACCCTGCCCAGTTCTCCGCATAACACTGCCAGGCTGCATCGTATGTGATTGCGGTTAATGCCTGGCTTGCAGAGATACATTCATCCGGGTGTAATGACTGGAGGGCCGGATCGGCTTCCATAATACGTGTAATGGATTGCTCCATCATCCTGAGTGGTCCCAGCGGACTTACATTCTTGTCACTATGCAGGGTGATCCTCATACCTGCTTTCAGAGCCGAATTACAGCGATCCAGCATTTCACTCTTATCACGGAAGATCGCTTCATGGAAAGCATATCCCCAATAGCCCACGTGGCCGATCAGAAAACTTGGTGATACACCCAGCGACTTCATTGTAAGCAGGTTGTCCTGGGTGGTCAGCGAGCAGTGTTCTATCCTGTGACGTGTGTCCGTAATAGGCTTTGGTATGTAATCTTTGAACATCTCGATACCAAATTCGATAGCACGGTTACCATTGGCATGTAACATCAGCGGCCACCGTTTTTGTCCGATCACCATTTCCATAATGGCCCTGTATTCATCCGGAGGCGTCAGCGGTCTTTTGGTTTCTTTCTGGCCAAAATTGAATATACCATAGTTGTGCTCGGGCTTACACCTGTAGGGCTCGGCCTGGTATCCGGTCAGTCCCTGATTCGAACCATCGGAGATCACTTTTACGTGTGAGATATATACATCTTCATATTTATCCGGCGCTTCATAGGTTGGCAGGTCCGTTGCTTGTTGGAGATCGCTTACTATCTGCGCAGCACCTATACGCACCTGCCGTTTGTGTACGGCGAGATAAACATCCAGCAGCATTTTCAGTTCCTTGTTCATACCTGCATCATACAGGAAGGTGACACCACGCTGGTTGGCGGTATCAAAGAACTGTTTGATGTATTTAAATGACTGGAGGAACATGTTCACGATCTGTGCCGGAGGAATGCTGATGAGGGCAGGGTGCATCTGTTCGGCTTCCTGGAGGCGACCATGGGTTGCGATCTTGTAGGCTTCAAATACATCGAGATATTTTTCCCGCAGTTTTGTATTCCTGGGATGATGGAATATATCATACAGTGCCTTGGTATTCGCATACATAGTATGCATAGACGCACTCATGATCAGCAGGGGTACTGCTGTGGTGATGTCATCCATCAGCTGTACATTGATGGTGATCAGTTCCCGGTTGTTATCCTGCAAGGGCATTAATGCGGGATCCAGGCCTGCAGCCAATAACCATTCGTTTTCTTTGACGGAATGTACTTTCTCTTTCAGGATGTCGCTGACCATCGTCATGCCATATCCTTCACGTAAAACTTGTTCATGAAATGCGCCTACATCCACCCATGACATGAGCAATGCCGTAGGTATAATGTGTACATGTGGTTCGATCAGACCAGGTAACAGGGTATGTCCGGGTTCCAGTTCTCTTGACGTGTAATCCGGATAGTTTTGTTGCATGTAGTCTGATACATACTGTTGATCACCGGCGGCTACTACTTTGCCATCAGCAAAGCCTACCGCTTCAACTTTATCTACGGAGCCATCGATCATAGGTCGGATGGTGCCGCCATAGAACATGATCGCCTGTGGTTCGGCAGTTTCGATATCGTTTTTTTCAGTGGGAAGCGCTGCAAAGTTCTCTTTACTGAAAAGCTCATCCTTTAAGGCAGTGACAAGAGGGCTGTTGCAACCGCATTGCGTGCAGGAATGGTTGTGTAGGTGTTCGTGTTGGTTTGACATTGTATTTGAGGTTTGGTTATTGCTAACGAATGTCCGGAACAGCCGCATGCGATCAGAGGGTGGCTGTTACATTAAAAATATGTTCGGTGCGATTACAGGTAATTACATTCTGTGACAATCAATAAGGTGCCGTGGCGTTTGTTACTCGCTGGTTATTCATTACAGGCGATGGTATGGATAAATGAGGTCAGGGTATGTAAATTATGGAATTTGTTTGGATTCAGCAAAATGAGATCAAAAGCATATTTAAAATGCTGTTCTATTGGCCTGTGCCAACTTTATGAAAGCGCGTGATCTGGGTGGCATAATATTAACTGAAGAATACATTGCCAGTTATTGCAAATAACATTTAAAAAAAGTACTTCCCTGTTGCATAATTTGAGCGATTGCTAAAACATCCTTACATTCGGCGATACAAACCCCAAATTGTACGGGTATTTAATTCTTATAGCTAAATATTAAACTTTATTTGTCATCGTGTAGGAGGATAAATGAACGTAATCATTACGAGTATCCCTGAAAAGTTAGCAAGTGTAAATTTATGAGCAACAGAATCCAATGTTTCCCCTCCCTGTTCAATGAACATTCCAAAATTCTTATCCTCGGCACCATGCCTGGCGTGGAATCCCTGGATGCAAAGACTTATTACGCCAATGAGAGCAATCATTTCTGGGACTTTATGTACAGAATACTGCAACCGGATTATCCGGCGTACCAGCCTTTTGATTTTGATACACCCCGTGAAGAGCGTTATCAGTTCTTATTGTCCCATGGTGTGGCATTATGGGATATCATAAAGGATTGCGTACGGGAAGGCAGTAACGATAGTAAGATCGCAGATCCTACCTTTAACGACATCACCGGTTTCCTGGAGGGAAAAGCTATCAAGGCAGTGCTGTGTAATGGAGAAAAACCGCTGATCTATCTCCGAAGGATCGGGCAGTTGCAGCATATCCGTATCCCGGTGGTGAAGATGAACTCCACCAGCTCCCTGAATCCGAATAATACCTTTATTGCACTGGAGGAATGGCAGCACCAGGTGACCAGGTGTCTGAATCTCTGAGATACCGTCCCGATCTGATCACAGCAGTCAGACAGACAGCTCCATGGACGAGCCTGTATGGAATGAACAGCATGTCTCATTATTTCTTATTTTCAGATAAAAAATAACCATGTTCCGTCAATTTCTACTGCTGAGTGTCATGGTGCTGTCTGTGACCTTTGTAGCTGCACAATCTGCGCCGGTAACGGATGTTTCTACCAGTTTGCTGAACTGGACCAAACACCTGCATGCAGATGTTGACAAATATTTCACCCGTGAGAAGGGAGAGGAGCTGAAGCGCAATCTGGACGCCCTGCGGCGGGAACTGACCACCTATGCAAAGGCCAGAAAGAACCTTTCTGACAGCATCTTCCGGTATAATATTGCTCCCGGCAGGAAGGATCCCCATAACCTGGAACTGCTAAAGACCAGGATGGGAGAAGTCATACGCCAGATGCGTAGTGTTACAGACCTTACTAATGACGAATTAAGGGCGGAAGGAGACCGTCTCAACGATCAGATCTACAATGTGCTGAACGGTGAGGGAACGCAGTATTTATCCTATCTGGAAGCCTTCCTGGATGGTATGGATATTAGCAGGAAGAACATTGCACTGGATGCCAGCGTGGCATACGACCGGCTGCATCAGTCCATTGACCTGCTGACTGCCATTCAGGATAAAGTGAGCCGTAAGATGTAGTGCATCATACCAGGTAGTTATACCCGCAGTGCACCACGGAAGCCCCTGGCTGCGTAATAGGAGGATGCGCCATTGTGATAAATAAACACATGGTCGTACCGGCGGTCGCCAAAGATAGCACCACCATGTTTCCTGATCGCAGGTGGCGTGACAAGCCAGCTGGATGTTTTTGTGTCGAAGTTCCCCAGTAGCTGCAGGGCCCTGTATTGCTCTTCATTCAGTAGCTCGATGCCCATCGCAGCGGCCATGTCCATGACATTGTCTTCCGGCTTGTTTTCTTTGCGGGAATCCAGCGCCTCGATATCATAACAGAGACTTCTGCGATCTTTAGGACTCTCTGCTGAGCAATCAAAGAAGATATATTCACCTGTCTTCCTATCGTGATCAACCACATCTGGTTCACCACCTGTCATTTCCATTTCATTGAGTGACCAGAGTTTCTCCGGTTTTGCCTTCAGCGCAGCGGCTACCTCTTCCCATTCAATACCTTTATGCCGTTGCCTGTTCTTTTCAAAACGTGTTTTTAATGTGGCCGTCAGCGTCGCTGCTTCATCTGCAGACAATTTCTTTCTGATCGTGGAGGTGTTTTTCATAATGGTAAATTATATCGGTGAATAGGCGGGTGTGATTTGCGTTACTTTTCTGTCTGCTGGTCTGAAATACCAGGAGATGACAGTTAAAGTTAATAGTAATAATGAAGGAAATATCTCTTTGATAGCATCCCCGGCGGCAATATGTGAGAATATCGCTCCTGACATCACGAAGAAGAAGCCGGCATACGCCCATTCCTTCACTAACGGAAAACGTGGTGCCAGTACGGCGATGACGCCCAGTATCTTCCAGATACCCAGTAATGTCATGAGGTAAGCCGGATAGCCCAGGTTCTTAACGAAATCCACCTCCTGCTCTGATTTGAGTAACTGTACCAGGCCGGTAGACACCATGCCTAATGCCAGCCAGAGTGTGGCTATCCAATAGATGATCTTATTTCTCTTTGTCATGATGAACGGGGTTTAGCCTGCCAGCAATATCCTGTAGTTTATTATGTGCCATATTGAGTCCCTGCGCGAAAGGCAGTTTCAGCATCTGGTCTCTCATATCGCGGGATTTATAGATGATCTTCATGGTCAGTTTGCTGGTCTCTTCGCTGAGTGCTTCAAACTCCAGGAATTCCAGTTGCGCGGGATAAGGGGTATTCTCCATCTGAAATGTACGTACGATACGCTCGTTAGGGAGAAACTCATGGATCACACCATTGGCACGGAACACCACATTACCTTTGGGATCACGAGTTTCAAACTGCCATCCGCCGTGTTGCCTGTTTTCGAGTTTCAACACATTTGTGCTCATCCATTGCGCCACGATCTCCGGTTCTTCATAGGCTTTAAAGAGAAGTTCCAGGGGCAGGTCAAATTCCCTGGTGATCACCAGTTCCTGCTGATTGTCTTCAGCGTGGATTTTTGTTTTCAGTTCCATAAGACGCTATTTTTTTGATTTGTACTGTTTCATGATGTCTTCGAGTTTGTTGAACCTGTCGTCCCACATCTGTCGGAAGGGTTCAATGAAATCTGCTATCTCTTTCATTTTTCTGGCATTGATGTGATAGTAAATCTCCCTGCCATCCTGCTCCTGTTTCAGTAGCTCACATTCGGTGAGTATCTGCAGGTGTTTTGACACAGTAGGTCTTGCCGTGTCAAAGTTCGATGCGATGGCGCCGGCCGTCATAGACTGTGTCGTGGCCAGTAATAACAGGATAGCCCGCCTGGTAGGGTCTGCTATGGCCTGAAATACATCTCGTCTAAGGATCATTATGTAGTTATTTGACTACAAATATATGTGTAGTCATTTAACTACGCAAATATTTTATTTCATAGGACCGGGGATTGCCCCGCATACTTTACCTCCATATACACATTCATTATTAATAATCAGCACGTAGTAAGCGTAAAAAATTAAGCGGATATGCCAGCCGGATTTTTTATCGGCGGAGGTTTACACTATATAAAAATAAATATATATATGTTATATTCGCGGCGGTTTGGAGTGGCACAATGGAAGCGCATCTGCCCTACACGCAGAGGGTTACAGGTTCGAATCCTGTCTCCGGACCGCATTTTTTTCAGCACCATAAGCAGATCATCATGCAGGAATTTTCGCAGCAGGAGTGGGATAAGTTTTATGATATTTTGCAGTTCCTCAGCAAGCACCCCTTCGATTCTCCCAACAATGACCGTCTGAAAGGGCTGGTGACTAAAATTTATAAGACTGCCAAAAAGGACCTGAAGCAGGCCGCCGCCATAGAGCGTAAGGAAGCTAACATGACAGTAATGGCACAGACAGGTGTATTCAGGCAGGCAATGCAGTTGTCAGTCAGGAAAGTGCCTGAGAAGGTCATCCCCATCCCGATGCAGCAAACCCTGCGTAATGCCATCATTTGTTATGCCTGCAGAAATCTTTATACAGAGCTGCATCATCATTATCACAGGCTTTGTCCTGTCTGCGCGGAAATACACACACAGAAAAAGGAACAGCGCCTGTCCCTGCACAACAGAACGGCGCTCGTCACCGGTGCCCGTATGAAGATCGGGTATGTAACTGCGTTGAAGCTGTTGCGCGACGGGGCGACTGTTATTGCCACCACCCGTTTTGCAGCAGATGCATTACTGAGCTATAGCAAAGAACCTGATTTCCATGTATGGAAAGACCGGCTGTTTATTTATAGCCTGGATCTTATTTCTATCCCACAGGTAGAAATGTTCCTGCAATATGTGCACACTAACTTCAACAGCCTGGATATTATTATTAATAATGCCGCGCAGACGATCTCTTATCCTGCTGCCTATTACAAGCCACTGATAGATAAGAAGCTGGAGTTAGGTACAATCGCACCCGAAGACCAGACCAGGATGCTGGTGAATCCGCTGGTAGGAGCGCCGCTGAAGCTTGAAACGAATGAACAGTTACTCGAACAGCATACTTTCTTCCCTGCTCAGCAGACTGATTTCTTTGACCAGCCACTGGATCTGCGGCCCAGTAACTCCTGGACCATGAAGCTGGAAGAAGTGGATACCGCAGAAGTCCTGTCAGCGAACCTGGTGAATAATATTGCGCCGTTTATGCTGAACAGCCGTCTGAAGCCACTACTGCTTAACTCTCCCTACCAGGATAAATATATTATCAACGTAAGTTCCTCCGAAGGTCAGTTCAGCTATAAAGGCAAGACGATCTATCACCCGCATACCAATATGACAAAGGCGGCATTGAATATGATGACCCGCACGAGTGGTAGCGATTATGCGGAACACGGTATCTATATGAACAGCGTGGACGTAGGTTGGGTATCTACGGGTAATCCGATAGAGAAACGTACACGTCTGGAAGGAAAAGGCATTGTACCGCCGTTGATGTTAGAAGACGCTGCTGCCCGCATTTATGACCCCATATACAGGGGAATGCAGGGCGAAGCGTTGTCCGGAAAGCTCTTCAAGGATTACATAGAGGTAAGCTGGTAAGTAACTGCGTTGCTGACACTTTAATCAGCATGATTCAGCATGTCATTAAGCTGTGTAATAAGCTTGTTTATTTTCTCTGCTGATTGTTTACCTGGTACTGTCAGGTAATAGTTGCGTGTCAGCTTATAAGCAGTTGCATGCTTGTAGTCAATTTTGTTCAGGTGCAGAATGCCGGCCAATGTGCTCTTTTCGAAATACAACCCTATCCTGACCGGCGCACTGATGTCATACACCGTATATAAACCTTCCAGGCAATATGCTGTATAATCACCGTTTGTACACTGCCGGAGGCCGAAGCCTTTGATAAAATCCCGTAGTGCTGACAGTCCGGCGGTATTTTCACTGATAATCGCACTGAGTATATTCTCCGGCAGGGTATTCGGTTTTATATTCTGCATCGCGGTATAACCGCCTATTTGGACGGTTTTATTTTCCCGGTACTGTTGCTCATCCAGATGTATATCATTGAGCGCTTTTCCGACTGTCTTACCCTTCACATATAACGGACTTCCTTTTTCAATAAGATGCTTGGTAAACTGCGCGGGTGTTAAATCGACTGTCAGACCGATAGCGTACCAGTTGTTCTTTTCATTGCCTCTTGTTACCGGAACGTTGTCCGCTAAAGTGAATAAAAGGTTACCATTCACCTCATCCCTGATATTAGCCGGACCGTCTATTCTTTCACTGATGATCAGCGGATCCACCAATGGTACGGGTGTCGCCACTACCTTGCAGCAATAGCCATTCTCTGTCATAGGGGCACTCATATAGAGGCCGTTTCTACTGATGTCCATGTTGATCGTTAAGACCGAGTCAAACAAGATCTTCCCATCTCTGATTTCATAGTAGCGGGTAGGCACATAGTACATGGAGTCCTGTGTGGTGTAACTTTCTGTGATATCTTCACCACCAAATTCAGGGTAAGGGTCGTCATCCCGGTTTCTGATCTCCGAATTAATGGCTTTCAGCACAAGCGCTACTTTGTCAGCAGTGATCTTAAAGCAATGTAGTTTCTCTTCCCGTGGTCTGCCATCAGCAGGTACGAACAGGAATGTGGAGCCGCTGGTTTCTATCAGCCGGCATTGCCTGTCCGTAAAATACAGCTCATCTTCCGGATCAATAGTGAACAGATTGTTGCCATTGACATAAATGCCATTCGTGCGAACACTGATAGTCAGTCCCTGGCTTGTTTTGAAGGTGTTTTTTGTCTGGGCAACACAATCCACAAAGGCAACAACGGCCAGCACCAGTAGAAAAAGTGGTTTAAACATGGGTTCAAGGTATAAGGAGGGGCTAAAATACAGGTTACCGTTCAATTAAATATAAAACCGTGTAAAAATAATATAAGTGCTTGTTGGGAATTACTGTTATTTTTGCTGCGGAATGAAGAAAGTCCTTGCACTCATATTAGCTGTCTTTTACATGGCGACATCCACCGGAGCCACCCTGCACGTGCACTACTGCATGGGTAAGCTGGTTGATGTACAGCTGTGGAAAAGTGATGTGAAGAAGTCCTGCAGCAAATGCGGTACTGAGTCGGGTAAAAAGAACTGCGTAAGAAAGTGCTGTAAGGACACGCATAAAACTGTGAAGCTGGAAAAAGACCAGAAGACTGCGGAACGGATGGTGGAAGCCATGCAGTTTACCGCACTGGTAACACCGGTTGACTATATTGCACTTTCACCTGTTTTTACTTCTTCCATTGTGGAAGAGTATCCTGTTAGTAATGCTCCGCCCCGGAGTAGTAAGATACAGCTTCATATCCTGCATTGTCTTTTCCTGATCTGATCCATCCCCATTCTCACGGCGTATACATCTTCGTATACTGATCTGCCAACTCTTTCAGGCAGTTGACCGTCATTTCACATGCTGATATTTTTTCTGAGGTAGTCATTGACGATCAAGCCTGATAGCTTTTTACGTCCACACGTATCCGCTATCACTGCTGATCATTGCTCCGCCGCGAACCGGCAAGGGAGCACGCATGATTATGCCCGGCAAATGAACAACATCCTTTCACACACATTTTTTAAATCACATCATATGAAACAAGTACTGTCTCTTTTAATCGTTATGATTTCTTTTCTGAGTACATCCGGCGCGTTTGCACAATCTGCAAAAACGGCTTCCTTCAAGGTATATGGCAACTGCGGTATGTGCAAAAGCCGCGTAGAGAAAGCCCTGGTTACGGAGGGCATTTCAAAGGCTGAATGGAATGTCAATACTAAAATGATGAAGGTGTCTTATGATCCGGCAAAGATCAGTGAAGATGCCATCCAGCAGCGTGTTGCCGCAGTTGGGCACGATACGGACAAGGCTGCTGCTACTGATGCCGTATACGCTAAACTTCCAGGATGCTGCCAGTACACCCGTAAAGGAGCTCCGGCCGGCAGTGAAGCACCCGCACATCCGCATAAATAAGCACTGCTGATAGCATAGCATAACCGACCAGCTGTGGGAAACATTTTACCACAGCTGGCTACAGAAAAGAAGAGATATGATACATCGTATTATTGAATGGTCACTGCGTAACCGGTTTATTGTGCTGGTGATGGCACTTGCTTTATTTGCCTGGGGCGTATTTTCCGTGAAAAAGAACCCTGTTGACGCTATCCCTGACCTGTCGGAAAACCAGGTGATCGTATTTACAGAATGGATGGGCCGTGGCCCTCAGCTGATCGAAGATCAGGTCACCTACCCACTGGTGACAAACCTGCAGGGGCTCCCTAAGATTAAATATGTACGGGGTTCTTCTATGTTCGGTATGAGTTTTATCTATGTCATTTTCAATGACGATGTAGATATCTACTGGGCGAGGGAACGGGTATTGGAAAGACTCAGTACTGTATCGCGTACGCTGCCAGCGGGTGTGACACCCCAGCTGGGGCCTGACGGCACTGGTGTGGGACATATCCTGTGGTATACCCTGGATGCACCGGAAATGGACCTCGGTGAGCAACGTGCATTACAGGACTGGTACGTGAAGTTTGCATTGCAGAATGTAGAAGGCGTGAGTGAGATCGCCTCTTTCGGCGGCTTCCAGAAACAATATCAGATCACTTTAATACCAAATAAACTACTCTATTATAAGTTGTCAGTTGCTGACGTGATCAATGCCGTAAGGACCAACAACAATGAGTCTGGCGGCAGAAAATTTGAACTGAGCGACATTGGTTACATTATCAAGACTTCCGGTTATCTGAAATCTGTTGAAGAGATAGCCAACATCGCTGTCGCAACACAGGGTGGTATTCCTGTGCGTGTGGCCGACATTGCTGCTGTCCAGATGACCGGCGAAACAAGACTCGGCATCTTTGACCAGGATGGCGAAGGCGAACGTGTAGGTGGTATTGTCGTGATGCGATACGGAGAGAATGCTGCCGCTGTTATTGATAAAGTGAAGGCAAAGATGCAGGAGGTGGCACGTGGATTCCCACAGGGTGTGAAGTTTGACATTGTCTATGACAGAGGTGAACTGATCAAGGAATCAGTAGACGCTATCCGCCATACGCTGATAGAGGAGATGATCGTGGTGTCCGTTGTCGTGATCATCTTCCTGTTTCACTGGCGTAGTGCGCTGAGCATTATTATACAGATACCTATTACGCTGGCAGCCAGTTTCATACTGTTGAACCTCTTCGGTATTTCGTCCAATATCATGTCATTGACAGGTATTGCGCTGGCTATTGGTGTGATTGTCGATAACGGGATCATCATGAGTGAGAATGCCTATAAAAATCTGTCCGAGCGCTATGCGCAATGGCAGCAACAACAGAAAAAATAAGCCCATCATGCATTGGTTAAAGAAAATATTCAAGAGATCACCCGAATGGATCACAGAGGAAGAACGACTAAAGATCATCGAGCAGTCCAGCAAACAGGTATCCCGGGGTGTGTTCTTCGCTACTATTATCATTATTACTTCGTTCCTGCCTGTATTTATGCTGACCGGGCAGGAAGGAAAGCTGTTCCACCCGCTGGCATACACCAAGACATTTATCATGATCATGGATGCCTTTCTGGTGATCACGCTGGCGCCCGTACTGATCTCTTTTTTTATGAAGGGAAAGTTCAGGCCGGATAATGCGAACCCGGTAAACCGTGTACTGGAAAAGATCTATGAACCGGTTATCCGGGGGGTATTAAAATGGCGTAAGACAACTATCGCCATCAATGTGATCGCCCTGGTCATTACAATTCCGCTGCTGAGAAGTCTGGGAAGTGAGTTTATGCCACCGCTTGATGAACAGAGTATCCTGTTCATGCCGGTGACATTGCCGGATGTGTCCAATGCAGAAGTAAAGCGCATTTTGCAGGTGCAGGACAAGATCATTAAGTCGGTGCCTGAAGTCGATAAGGTGTTGGGAAAGGCCGGACGGGCCAGCACGGCGACGGACAATTCTCCTATCAGTATGATCGAGACCATCATCATGCTGAAGCCGAAAGCAAAATGGAGAAAGGGCATTACAAAGAAAGACATTATCGATGAACTGGATGCCAGATTACAGATCCCCGGTGTGGTGAATGGATGGACGCAGCCGATCATTAACCGTATAAACATGCTGGCAACGGGTATCCGTACAGATGTGGGCGTGAAAGTCTATGGCCAGGATCTGGATACTATTTCAGTCGTATCTGAACGTGTAAAAAAGGCGCTGGAAGGTACTACCGGTATTGCCGATCTGTATGTGGAACCGGTTACCGGAGGTAAGTACCTGAGTATCGATGTACGCAGAGAGGAACTATCGCGTTATGGCCTGAATGTAGACGATGTAAATCAGACGGTGGAAACAGCGCTGGGAGGCGCGCCTATTGGCACTACCATCGAAGGCAGACAGCGTTTCCCTATCAGCGTGCGGCTCGCCCAGGAGTACCGGAATAGTATAGAACAAATTAAACGTATTCCGGTCATCTCACCAGGATTCGGAGAAGTGCCATTGTCTGCCGTGGCGGATGTGAAATTTGAAGACGGTCCGCCGATGATCACGTCAGACAATGCCATGCTGCGTGGTGCCGTATTATTCAACGTACGTGGCAGGGATCTTGGCAGCACAGTGAATGAGGCCATCGGTAAGATGAGCCACGCCAAAGGGTTATTGCCGAAAGGCTACTACCTGGAATGGAGCGGGCAATATGAAAACCTGATCCGCGGACAACAAACACTCATGTGGATCGCTCCGGTGGTGCTGGTCATTATTTTCTTCTCCCTTTATTTCGCCTTCCATTCTATCAGGGAGGCATTCCTGAGCCTGATCACCGTGCCTTTTGCACTGATAGGAGGTGCGTATATGATCTACTTCTGGGGGGTGAATTTATCGGTTGCAGTGGCGGTTGGTTTTATTGCGCTCTTCGGTATCGCAGTAGAGACGGGTATTGTAATGGTTATTTACCTGAATGATGCGATGCAGCAACTCGTGAAGGAAAAAGGGAATTCTTCTGCAACCATCACCCGGGAAGACCTGCGACAGGCTGTGATCAATGGTGCTGCTAAACGCCTGAGACCTAAGCTGATGACGGTATGTGTGTCGCTGTTCGGACTGGTGCCGGTATTGTGGGCAACCAGTGTTGGCACTGATCTGATGCAACCCATCGTACTGCCAATGATCGGTGGTGTGCTGACGTCATCAACGCATATCTTACTGGTCACCCCACTGATCTTTTTACTGACGAAAGAATATGAATTACGCAAGTATGGAAAATTGGAGATCCATGAGATACATCACTAGTTATATACTCCTGCTTATGATGACGCTGCCGCTTACGCTGGCCGCGCAGCAGGTACCCGTGCTGTCATTGGATACCATCCTCCAACGGGTAGACCGTAATAATCTGCTGTTACAGTCCTATGGACTGAAAGCAGCCAGCTATCAATATGAGGCGGATGCCGCAACTGCCTGGATGGCCCCCATGTTCGGCGTAGGTACGTTCATGACGCCATATCCCGGGCAGCAGGTAATGGATGAGAGAGATAAGGGTAACCTGATGTTTCAGCTGGAACAGGATATTCCTCATCCGGCAAAACTGCAGGCCAGAAAGCGATACATCGCTTCGCAGGGCAATGTCGAAAGGGCTACCCGGGATATTACCCTGAATGACTTCAGATCACAGGTAAAGCGGCTTTATTTTAACTGGCTGATCGCTGATCAGCGTATAAAGGTGCTGCGGGAAAATGAAAAGATCATGGAAACGATGAAGAAGATAGAAGAGGTACGTTTCCCTTATAATCAGTCGCAGTTAAGCGGCGTATATAAAGCGAATGCGAAGATCGAAGAGAACCGTAATATGGTTCGCATGCAGGAAGGTACCATCGCACGGGCGAGAGCATGGATGAATAGTCTGATGAACGCGCCAGGTAACCAGCTGTTTGAGATCGATACCAGCTGGCAGCCGCAGTTTGTAGTGGCCGCTTCGTATGATACAAACGCGCTCGCCGTTGTGCGAAAGGACATCGTTAAAATGGATGAAGGTATCCGTTCAATGCAACTGAATATTGAAAGTATGAAACAGGAGCGGAAGCCTGATTTCAGGATACGGTTTGATCATATGTCTCCTTTGGGAGAGATGATGCCAAAAGCATACAGTGCAATGGGGATGGTCAGTATCCCGATAGTGCCATGGTCTTCTAAAATGTACAGATCCGGGATCCGGGCGATGCAATACAACGTGCAGGCCATGGAAAAGGAAAGGGCTGCTATGTTACAGGAAACCCAGGGCATGCTGTATGGTATGCAGTACGAGATCCAGTCAATGCAGCGGCGCATAACAGCCATGGAAGAGAAGATCATTCCAGCCCTTCGCCAAACGCTGGAAGTTAATTTCCTGAATTACCAGGAGAATAAACTGGCTTTGTCTAACGTGATCGATTCCTGGGAAGCACTCACCATGATGCAGTCCGGTGTACTGGACGAAAAGTTGAAACTCTATGAAATGATAGTCGATTATGAAAAGCAGTTATATCGTTAAAATATCCCTGGCGGTTTCTTTTGCTATAGCCGGACCGATGGCGTGTAAGGAAAAAGCTGCCCCGGCAACACAGCATGGACATCATGAAGCGGCTGTAGACAGTAGTGTGCGCCGGCTGACGAAGCCAGTGAATGTCCAGGTGGTAGCAACGCTGCCGGTGGTGAAGGCCGATAGTGGCGCGCGGATCATTACGGCACGGGTGAATGGCGTGGTGACGTATGATACGCGCAATCAGTTCAGTATTGCCAGCAGGGTAAGTGGCCGGATAGAGCGGTTGCTGGTCAAATACAATTATCAGCCTGTAAGGAAAGGGCAGCTGATCATGGAGATCTATTCTCCTGACCTGGCAGCCGCACAGCGGGAAATGTTATTTGTTGCGCGCAACGGAGGTGAATTACTTGCAGCTGCCAGACAGCGTTTACAATTACTCGGTATGCAGCCCGGGCAAATTGATCAGGTACTAAAGACCGGTAGTGTGATGTATCGCATTCCCGTGTACTGCATCGCTGATGGATATATCCTGGAGAGATCGGCTGCTGCAGCGCAGGTAACAGCAACAGCATCGTCCGCTGCTACGGGTAGTGGTGATGGCATGAGTGCTATGGGCGGAGGCGCTGCGCCATCGCCCGTAACTGTTGCCGCCGCTGTACCTTCGGCTACGCCGGTATTATTGCGTGAAGGTCAGTATGTCAGCGCCGGGCAATCGGTCTTTACGGTGTACAACGCGCAATCGCTGGTGGCGGAGTTTGCATTCCCCGCTGCACTGGCGGCAGCTATCCGGAAAGGACAGAAAATACTATTCTCTGCTGTGGCGAATGACAACGACCTGGAATCTGCACGCATCGACCTCATAGAGCCGGTGTTCAGAGATGGGCTGAACTTTATGCGCACACGTGTATATCTGAAGAATAGCCGGCTGAAAGCAGGCCAGTTGCTGACGGCCAGTATTCCTGTTGTGTACAGCCAGGGATGGTGGCTACCTGTAAAGGCTGTAGCACACCTGGGTGATCAGTCTGTTGTATTCAGGAAAGAGAAGCATATGTATGTGCCTGTTGCTGTAGAGACAGGTGTTACAGCGGATGATATGATACAGGTGAATACTTACATCGGCAACTGGGAAATAGCGTCAAATGCTGCCTATCTGGTCGATAGTGAGAGTTTTATTAAAGCGAATCATTAATGCAACAATGGGTATGGAAAGAAAACATTTCTTAAAGGCAGCTGCTTTTGTAACCCTCATGCCTGTATTGTTCCTGCAAGCATGTGTTGAGGCTGATAAGAAGGACGGGAAGACAGAGCAGAAGCAAACGTATAGCTGTCCCATGCATCCGCAGGTAGTGCAGGATAAACCTGCTACCTGTCCGATATGTGGCATGGACCTGGTCTTATTTGATAAGAACAGTAAAGAAGCATCACTGACGCTTGGCGAAAGTCAGATCGCACTGGCGAATATTACCACGATGGAAGTGGGTATGGGGTCGTTATCGGATTTCAAACACCTTAACGGGCGACTGGCCATTGATCCGGAGAAGACGACAGTTGTGTCCAGCAGGGTAGCTGGCAGGATCGAGGTGCTGTATGTAAAAGAAACCGGCGTAAAAGTGAACAGGGGGCAGCCATTATATCAGATCTATTCTGAACAGCTGAATGCACTGCAGCAGGAATATCTGCTGGCGGTGGCACAGACGAAACAGTTCCCCGATGATGCACGGTTCCGGCAGATAGAGGCCGCTGCGCGTCAGAAGCTGGTACTGTATGACCAGCGCGATGAGCAGATCGCACAGCTGGTACGGTCCGGGAAAGTGAATCCCTATATGACGTATACGGCTACTGCGGGTGGTGTTGTGTCTGAGTTGCAGGTGACTGAAGGACAGTACGTGGCAGAAGGAGGGGTGATCATGCGGCTGGAGGCATATGACCGGCTATGGGTTAAGGCTGATGTATATCCTGCGGAAGCGTCACTGGTCCATGTAGGACAATCTGTGAAAGTGCTCGTCCCTGGTTGGGAAACGGCGGCTCAACCAATGACCGTTCAGTTCATCGATCCTGCTTTACAGGGCGGTAGTCAGCTGATGCAGTTACGGGGTACGGTGAATAACCCGGATAACCGCTGGCAGCCAGGGCAACAGGTAAATGTATTATTGCCGGTGAAGCGTAAGGAGGAGCTTATTCAGTTGCCGGTAGATGCGGTGATCAGGAATGGTAAAGGCGCGCATGTATGGATAGAAACTGCGAAGGGGAAATATGAACCGAGACGGGTAAGTACCGGTATAGAGAATTTTGATGCGGTTGAGATAACTGACGGTGTGGATGAGGGAGACAAGGTAGTGATCACCGGGGCCTACCTGCTGTATTCCGAATACATGCTGAAAAAGGGTGCTGATCCAATGGTAACGATGATGGAATAATCCGGAAGAGGCAATAATTATCTGATCTATAACAACACACAAATCAATGAAACAATTCATGAAAGTTGCCGTATTACCGGCAGTAGCAGCCTTTTTTATCACCGCTTGCGGCAGTACAGGCAGCAGCAGGGAAACACCTACAGAAGATACTACTGTTGCACTACCTCCAGCGTCTGTATCCGCAACCGGCATAAAGCTGAAAGATGATAAACTGAATGCCGTTTATCAGCAATATACACAGTTGACCTCCGCGCTGGTGAAAGGGGATGTGAAGGAAGCCCGTTTAGCCGGCAATGCGATAGCAGCAGGTGCAGCAGATATGAAAGATGGCGCAGGGCTGACGGCAAGCGCGGCGAAGATTGCTGCTACCGCAGATGTCGAAGGACAGCGGACCGTTTTTTCCCAGTTGAGCAATGACCTGATCTCGCTGGTAAAACAGTCGGGTGTCCAGTCAGGAGAGCTGTATGTGGATTTTTGTCCGATGGCGATGGAAGATAAAGGCGCATTTTGGCTGAGTAGCAGCAAGGCTATACAGAACCCTTACTTTGGCGATGCGATGATGACCTGTGGCGAGGTGAAGGAAACGATCCGGTAGCACTGGGCATTGGGAAGCAGGAGTTAGGAATGATGTTACAATAGTCTTCCACCCTGGCAGGGAGCGTTCCTGGCTATTAGTCAGGAACGCTCTTTATTTTATGGTAGGATCGCATGATGAAAAATTCCTTATTCCTGATTTCTAATTTACTTTTGCATCGCAAAATGAGCCGTCTATTTACATATAATCCTTTCGAACCACTGACGCCCGCATTTATCGATATACTCACAGCTCGGGCTCATCACTATCTGGTCGTACAGCAGTTCCGGTATCCGGGTATTGCGGAGAATAAGGGATTTATGGCCACCGCCTATCCAGCAGCAGAACAGGCGCATGATCATTTCCTGCAACTCCGGCCAGGCGAAGGAAAGGTATTACAGTTACACCAGGGAGGTGACAGGGAAAAGCTACTGTCACTGATGGTGGAAGGATCGTCCTACCGTTTCTTTTATAGTACGACTCCTGATGCGGATGCCTGTAGAAAGTTATCGCAGACCTACAAACAGAAAGTAAATACATACATACGGAGTCAGTTGCATATAAAGAATGACGGTGGATATGATGTGACATTAAAAGTAGTTGCGGGCAGGTTTATGGCCATCATCACTTCCGGACAACAACGAAAGGAAGTATTGTTTTATGATATAATCAGATAGTAAAGATGTGCAGAAGTATCTCCATGCATTGTGAAATAGCGCTTACGACTGATGTTTTTCCTGAAATGGAAAACAGGAAGCAGGTGATGTTTGATGAAGTAGCGCGAACATATATTGACGCTACGCAGTTTCCGCTGACAGATGTTATTGCCCGTCAGCAGGACCGTATCATATTGTCTGAAATGTCGTGGGGCGTTATGCCCCTGTTTGAAAAGGACAGGGATAAGATCGTTGCCCGCAGGATGGATATGGTCAATGCAAGAGCGGAAAGAGTGCTGGATGAAAACGCCTACTGGTTTAAGGCTGGACTGGTGAGGCAGCCGGTGCTGGTGCCTGTGACCAATATTTTTGAGTACAGGCATATCCATGGATGGAGTAACAAAGTGCCCTATGCTATTCGTACAAATCAGCAGCCCGCATTACATCCGTTCTATATTCCGGGTATGTACCAGTTACATCAGGAGTTCGATGCAAAAGGACAACTAACAGAAGTGGGTAGCTTTACGATCATCACTACGGCGGCAAATGAAGTGATGCGTCAGATCCATAACGGAGGCAATAATCCGCATCGTATGCCGTTATTCCTGCCGCTGGACATGGCGAAGCAATGGATATCTCCGAAACGAACGAAAGGCGATGTAAAGGAGATACTGAACTACAGTATGCCTGCAGAAGAGTTAAGTTACCATACGGTGTTTACACTGAACGGAAAGAAGAGTCGTCCTGATGGTCAGCCGAAAGATGCTTACTGGGAATGGCCTAATCTGCCTGCATTAGGAAATGATTACCCGAAGGGAAGTGCGAGTCAGACGTCGTTGTTCTGACCTGATAAATTATCTATATAATACTACTTGTTTTAGTATAGCCCGCAGCTGACAACATGCTGTATAATATCCTTGAGCCGTTCACTCCTGCCTCTAATGATGCGTTTACGGTAGACATAATTGTGCAGGGATACCTGCATAATTCGCATTATTGCCCGACATGCCTGTTTTATCGCGCCTGTCATCTATCATTTTCATTATGAATAACCTACACTCTTTTACAGACCTGTACACTGCTGAATGTACTGCAACTGGCCTGTCTGCTCTCTGAATTTTTTTTTTCGCTGACAATTGGTTGTATATCAGTTCGCAAATATGTAAGCGGCGAATCTGTCTTAGGATACGTATACAAAGATTAATCTTATTTATATATTTTTATATATTTGCGGCTGATGGGACTGGTAAACATTTTCACAACATTAGGAAAGATTATCGGAATTGAATACCTGGATATGGAAAGAGTTTGATCTTCGCGTTTATCGCCCCAGTTTTGCCTCTGGCTGTGTAATGAGGAATTGTACCGTCCCCTGTACCATATGAATAACGGCAGTCTAAAGGACAGCCTATAGCTATATCTATGAAAACACGTATCGTAAACGTCTTATCAAGCCTGGTCTTGGTACTTTGTTCATTGGTCACGTTTGGCCAGATGCCCTCAAGTCCCTGTAACCCCAGTGGTGGAAAGAAAGGGGATATATTGGGTATTGAAACCAAATACAGGGCACCAGGTGGAACTGCTCCGGTGTTCACGATTCCGGCAGGTACCAGGTCAATAACGGTCTACATATCTTCCGAGACAGGACTGAACACGATTGCCGACAATCCGCAGGGTGATGAAGACTTCATTACTATCAACGCGATTATCGACTTGTCAGCCAATACTTCTTCCGGTTATGTAAACTATGCGAAGAACACATTTGTTGACGGATCGGGTACTAACCTGTATGGCTGGCAGAAAGCACCACTGAACGCTTTTATTCCCAATGCAAGTAAGATAGGAGATGCTACTCCCAACCTGAACAACGTAAACTTTACGGTGGCAGGAAATACATTAACGATCACCGAAGCTGTGACGGACATCCATTCTTCTTATTACGTGGAATATGTGTCTCCTTACAATAACTCCATCAATCCGATGGACCCTCAGGTAAGAGCGTTACTGCATGGTACAGGTGTAGCCAATACAGACCTGGTAGTACCAATTCCCGCAGGCGCCAGCATTATCAGTATATCAGGTAAAGGAACCAACTCAAGTGCCGCAGATCTCAATACGTCTGCCGGTACAGAAGAAGGGTATTCCAATCTTCGTGTAACCGTAGACCTGGATGCTGGCCTGACCGATGGTATGATCACACTGGCGAACGGTGGTGCTGACGACAGAAGATCTACTTATGTTATCAATAACCTGTCCAGTGCATCTACTGCCAACTTCCTTTCAGCTGCCGGTATTGCCGGTGACTATGCATCCAAACGTACCAGTAATGGCGCGGTGGGGGTGTATAATCCGCAGATCTATGTGAGTGGGACGAACCTGATCATCAGACGTGATGCCAGCTACGCCAGAGACTTTGATGACGCCTATGTTATAGAGTTTTACCATAGAGTAGGACAGGGGATGAGTGCAGAGTTTATTAATTCTGATATTCAGCCCATCCCTAAAGGGGTGAGTTCTATGACTGGTGTAAGCCGGACATTTAATATTCCGCCCGGAACGAATGCGATCTATTTCAATGAAACAGGTAATGCGTGTAACACAGACAGAGAGGCGAATGAAAACTCCATTGCCGCTTATGCATATATTGATCTGACCACAGAGACCGCCGCTGGTTATTTTTATCAGCAGGTAGGTCTGGATGGCGCCAACAGACGTGATGATAACTATGCATTTAAAGGCGTTCCCCTTAATAATACCAGCACACGTTCCCACGCAGGCACAGTAGGTTTTAAGGGACCTAACAATTATGATATCGTTTTTTCATTGTCGGCCGATAAAACACAGCTGACTGTTACCAATATGACCGGACTGGCAAATCCTGATTATCAGTTTTTGCTGTCAATGGACTATTATGGTGCCAGACCGGATGTCGCATTTGACGCGTCCAGTGTAGCACTGACGAAAGGACCTTCCTGTAAAGTGGTGACCGCCACCTTTAACGTATGTAACCCGGGTGCGGGTAATAGTAGTGGCGGGATGCCGGTATCCTTCTATCATGGAGATCCGACGACAGATCCTGCGGCTGTATTATTATATACAGGTGCATTTCCGGAAGACCTGCTGGAAGGAGAATGTAAGGTGTTCTCTTTTGATATCAACATGAACAGCTTCATCGACCTGAACATCGATATGACCATTGTCCTGAACGACAACGGCAGTTTTGTTCCTGGTGGCGTAGGTACCGCTGTTGGTACACCCTTTACGTTAAGTTCACTTGCTACGCAGAGTACAGTCTATAAAGAGTGTAACTATGATAATAACCTCATCACAAGAACACTGAATGTAAATAACTGTCCCGTTCCTAACCTTGACCCTGATCTCAGCTCAGGTGCAGCAGGTAACTATAACTATCTGAACTATTTCAATGCAGGGAGTGCAACCGGTGCAAAGATCAATGATGCAGATCTCAGTATCCTCGATCCGGGAGGTACCACACTGGCGCGTGCAACTGTTACACTGACCAATATCCTCGATGGTGCTGCTGAAGCGATTTTTGTGAATGGCACATTGCCGGCGGGTATTACAGCTACAGGTAGCGGTACAGGTACGATTATATTAAATGGTGTAGCATCCCAGGCGGACTATGTAACTGCGTTGGGTATGATCGAATACCGCAATAGTAATCCGTCTCCTAATACGACCAACCGTACTATCACAACGGTATTGTACGATGGACTGGAGACTGGTCCGGCGTCAACGACGACTATTGTTATACTGACTGATCCGCGTATCAATGTAGTAGGTAATGCGACTGCCATTGCAGATAACAGCACAACTGTCAATACGCTGGATGGTACAGATTTCGGTATCACTATCTCCACTACCGTTCAACATACCTTCACGATCGGTAACGTTGGTACCGGTGTTATTAATCTGACAGCTACTCCGGCTATCAGCTTTGTATCCGGCGATCCGGGATTTACTATCGTTACACAGCCAGGATCTACTTCACTGCTGGTCGGGCAGACGACCAACTTTGTCATAAGGTTTGATCCGGCAGCACATCCGGTAGGTGTGTACACAGCCGTAGTGCGTATCGTGAATAACGAAACCGATACGGACAGAGCCGATTACACATTTACGGTGTCAGCCACCGTGAATGGTTTACCAGTGATCACTGATAACACAGTAAATGGTAATGAAGATAATACACTTACTTTCACTGCCGCTGATTTCACCAGTCATTACAGTGATCCTGATGGTGCTCCGCTGAACAGTATAAGAATTACGAGTCTGCCGCTGAACGGTAGTTTCAGGCTGAATGGTGTAGTGATCAGCGTCGGACAGGATATACCAGTTGCCCAGTTGGGTAACATTACATTCGTTCCTACCGCTAACTGGAATGGTACAACAGGTTTCGACTGGAGAGCATATGATGGTACTTCTTATTCAACGGCGACTGCCCGTGTTACTATTAATATTCAGCCAGTAAATGATGGCCCTCAGATCGTTACCCCTACAAGCATTGCGGTGACGGAAGATATATCGGCCTCCCTGAAAGATATCTCTTTCTCAGATATAGATGCAGGCACAGGTAGTGTGACAGTGACATTCTCCGTACCGAATGGTACATTGAATGCGGTGAGTGGTGCCGGCGTGGTTGTAAGCGGTACGCCTGCTGCACTGATATTGACGGGTAGTATTCCGGATATCAATGCATTCCTGTTGGCGAATAACGTGACTTATTCGTCTACGCAGAATCCGCCTACTACTGTATTGTTAACGGTGAATATCTCTGACAATGGCAATACAGGTTCAGGTGGCGCTTTGCAGGCTACAGCGACAGTGCCGTTAGGTATTACGGCGGTAAATGATGCACCGGTAGCGGTAGATGACAGCATCACTGTAACAGAAGATATTCCGTTCACAGGTAATGTATTGACAAATGATACAGATGTAGAAGGAAATACGCTAACTGCCTCAATGGTAACATTGCCGGTAAACGGTACGGTTGTATTGAACACAAATGGAAGTTTCACTTATACACCGAACGCTAACTTCAACGGTCTGGATAGCCTCGTGTATAGCATATGTGACAATGGCACACCAAGCCTTTGTGATACAGCAGTGGTAAGAATTATGGTTACTCCTGTCAATGATGCGCCGATAGCGGTTACTGACAGTATCACTTTAAATGAAGATGTACCATTCAATGGTAATGTATTAACGAACGACAGCGATCCGGAAGGAGACGCCTTAACCGCTTCCCTGGTTACTGCACCAGTAAACGGTACAGTGGCGCTGAATCCTGACGGTAGCTTTACTTATACGCCTAACGCTGACTACAATGGACTGGATAGTTTAGTGTATAGCGTATGTGATAATGGCACACCAAGCCTTTGCGATACAGCGGTAGTAATATTTACTATTACGCCAGTAAATGATGCACCGACAGCGGTTACTGATAGTGTCACTTTAAATGAGGATGTACCATTCACTGGTAATGTACTGACTAATGATAGCGATCCGGAAGGAGATGCCTTAACTGCTTCCCTGGTCACTGCACCAGTAAACGGTACAGTGGCGCTGAATCCTGATGGTAGCTTTACTTATACACCTAACGCTGACTACAATGGATTAGATAGTTTAGTGTATAGTGTATGTGATAATGGTACACCGAGCCTTTGCGATACAGCGGTAGTAATATTTACTATTACGCCAGTCAATGATGCACCGACAGCGGTTACTGATAGTGTCACTTTAAATGAAGATGTACCGTTCACTGGTAATGTACTGACTAATGATAGCGATCCGGAAGGAGATGCCTTAACCGCTTCCCTGGTCACCGCACCAGTAAACGGTACAGTGGCGCTGAATCCTGACGGTAGCTTTACTTATACGCCTAACGCTGACTACAATGGTCTTGATAGCCTTGTCTACCAAGTATGTGATAATGGCACACCAAGCCTTTGCGATACAGCGGTAGTAATATTTACTATTACGCCAGTAAATGATGCACCGACAGCGGTTACTGATAGTGTCACTTTAAATGAAGATGTACCGTTCACTGGTAATGTACTGACTAATGATAGCGATCCGGAAGGAGATGCCTTAACCGCTTCCCTGGTCACTGCGCCAGTAAATGGTACAGTAGCGCTGAATCCTGATGGTAGCTTTACTTATACGCCTAACGCTAACTTCAATGGATTAGATAGTTTAGTGTATAGCGTATGTGACAATGGTACACCTAGCCTTTGCGATACAGCGGTAGTAATATTTACTATTACGCCAGTAAATGATGCACCGATAGCGGTTACTGACAGTATTACTTTAAATGAAGATGTACCGTTCACTGGTAATGTATTAACGAACGACAGCGATCCGGAGGGTGATGCCTTAACCGCTTCCCTGGTCACTGCACCAGTAAACGGTACAGTGGCGCTGAATCCTGACGGTAGCTTTACTTATACGCCTAACGCTGACTACAATGGTCTTGATAGCCTTGTCTACCAAGTATGTGATAATGGCACACCAAGCCTTTGCGATACAGCGGTAGTAATATTTACGATCACGCCTGTCAATGATGCACCGACAGCGGTTACTGATAGTGTCACTTTAAATGAAGATGTACCGTTCACTGGTAATGTACTGACTAATGATAGCGATCCGGAAGGAGATGCCTTAACCGCTTCCCTGGTCACTGCGCCAGTAAATGGTACAGTAGCGCTGAATCCTGATGGTAGCTTTACTTATACGCCTAACGCTAATTATAATGGATTAGATAGTTTAGTGTATAGCGTATGTGACAATGGTACACCTAGCCTTTGCGATACAGCGGTAGTAATATTTACTATTACGCCTGTCAATGATGCACCGATAGCGGTTACTGACAGTATCACTTTAAATGAAGATGTACCGTTCACTGGTAATGTATTAACGAACGACAGCGATCCGGAAGGAGACGCCTTAACCGCTTCCCTGGTCACTGCACCAGTAAACGGTACAGTGGCGCTGAATCCTGACGGTAGCTTTACTTATACGCCTAACGCTGACTACAATGGTCTTGATAGCCTTGTCTACCAAGTATGTGATAATGGTACACCAAGCCTTTGCGATACAGCAGTAGTAATATTCACTATTACTCCTGTCAATGATGCGCCAATAGCGGTTACTGACAGTATCACTTTAAATGAGGATGTACCGTTCAGTGGTAATGTATTAACTAATGATAGCGATCCGGAAGGAGATGCCTTAACTGCTTCCCTGGTTACTGCGCCAGTAAACGGTACGGTAGCCCTGAATCCTGATGGTAGCTTTACTTATACGCCTAACGCTGACTACAATGGTCTTGATAGCCTTGTCTACCAAGTATGTGATAATGGCACACCAAGCCTTTGCGATACAGCGGTAGTAATATTTACTATTACGCCTGTCAATGATGCACCGATAGCGGTTACTGATAGTATCACTTTAAATGAAGATGTACCATTCACTGGTAATGTATTAACGAACGACAGCGATCCGGAGGGTGATGCCTTAACCGCTTCCCTGGTCACTGCACCAGTAAATGGAACAGTGGCGCTGAATCCTGACGGTAGCTTTACTTATACGCCTAACGCTGACTACAATGGACTGGATAGCCTCGTTTATCAGGTGTGTGACAATGGTACACCAAGCCTTTGTGATACAGCAGTAGTAATATTTACTATTACGCCAGTAAATGATGCACCGACAGCGGTTACTGATAGTGTCACTTTAAATGAAGATGTACCGTTCACTGGTAATGTACTGACTAATGATAGCGATCCGGAAGGAGATGCCTTAACTGCTTCCCTGGTTACTGCGCCAGTAAACGGTACGGTAGCCCTGAATCCTGATGGTAGCTTTACTTATACGCCTAACGCTAACTTCAATGGATTAGATAGTTTAGTGTATAGCGTATGTGATAATGGTACACCAGGCCTTTGCGATACAGCAGTAGTAATATTTACTATTACTCCTTTGAATGATGCGCCAATAGCGGTTACTGACAGTATCACTTTAAATGAAGATGTACCGTTCACTGGTAATGTATTAACGAACGACAGCGATCCGGAAGGAGACGCCTTAACCGCTTCCCTGGTCACTGCATCAGTAAACGGTACGGTAGCCCTGAATCCTGACGGTAGCTTTACTTATACGCCTAACGCTGACTACAATGGTCTTGATAGCCTTGTCTACCAAGTATGTGATAATGGTACACCAAGCCTTTGCGATACAGCGGTAGTAATATTTACGATCACGCCTGTCAATGATGCACCAATAGCAGTAACTGACAGTATCACTTTAAATGAAGATGTACCATTCACTGGTAATGTATTAACGAATGACAGCGATCCGGAAGGAGATGCCTTAACTGCTTCCCTGGTCACCGCACCAGTAAATGGAACAGTGGCGCTGAATCCTGACGGTAGCTTTACTTATACGCCTAACGCTGACTACAATGGACTGGATAGCCTCGTTTATCAGGTGTGTGACAATGGTACACCAAGCCTTTGTGATACAGCGGTAGTAATATTTACTATTACGCCTGTCAATGATGCGCCAATAGCGGTTACTGACAGTATCACTTTAAATGAGGATGTACCGTTCAGTGGTAATGTATTAACTAATGACAGCGATCCGGAAGGAGATGCCTTAACCGCTTCCCTGGTCACCGCACCAGTAAACGGTACAGTGGCGCTGAATCCTGATGGTAGCTTTACTTATACGCCTAACGCTGACTACAATGGATTAGATAGTTTAGTGTATAGCGTATGTGACAATGGTACACCGAGCCTTTGTGATAGCGCGGTAGTAATATTTACTATTACGCCTGTCAATGACGCGCCAATAGCGGTTACTGACAGTATTACTTTAAATGAAGATGTACCATTCACTGGTAATGTATTAACTAATGATAACGATCCTGAAGGTGATGCCTTAACCGCTTCCCTGGTCACTGCGCCAGTAAATGGAACAGTGGCGCTGAATCCTGACGGTAGCTTTACTTATACGCCTAACGCTAACTTCAATGGCTTAGATAGTTTAGTGTATAGCGTATGTGATAATGGTACACCGAGCCTTTGTGATAGCGCGGTAGTAATATTTACTATTACGCCTGTCAATGATGCGCCAATAGCGGTTACTGACAGTATCACTTTAAATGAAGATGTACCATTCACTGGTAATGTATTAACTAATGATAGCGATTCGGAAGGAGATGCCTTAACCGCTTCCCTGGTCACCGCACCAGTAAACGGTACAGTGGCGCTGAATCCTGATGGTAGCTTTACTTATACGCCTAACGCTGACTACAATGGATTAGATAGTTTAGTGTATAGCGTATGTGACAATGGTACACCGAGCCTATGTGATAGCGCGGTAGTAATATTTACTATTACGCCTGTCAATGACGCGCCAATAGCGGTTACTGACAGTATTACTTTAAATGAAGATGTACCATTCACTGGTAATGTATTAACTAATGATAACGATCCTGAAGGTGATGCCTTAACCGCTTCTCTGGTCACTGCGCCAGTAAATGGAACAGTGGCGCTGAATCCTGATGGTAGCTTTACTTATACGCCTAACGCTGACTACAATGGCTCAGATAGTTTAGTGTATAGCATATGTGACAATGGTACACCGAGCCTTTGTGATACAGCAGTAGTAATATTTGCTATTACTACTGTAAATGATGCGCCAATAGCGGTTACTGACAGTATCACTTTAAATGAAGATGTACCATTCACTGGTAATGTATTAACTAATGATAGCGATCCGGAGGGTGATGCCTTAACTGCTTCCCTGGTCACTGCACCAGTAAACGGTACAGTGGCGCTGAATCCTGATGGTAGCTTTACTTATACGCCTAACGCTGACTACAATGGACTTGATAGCCTTGTCTACCAAGTATGTGATAATGGCACACCAAGCCTTTGCGATACAGCGGTAGTAATATTTACTATTACGCCAGTCAATGACGCGCCAATAGCGGTTACTGACAGTATCACTTTAAACGAAGATGTACCATTCACTGGTAATGTATTAACGAACGACAGCGATCCGGAAGGTGATGCTTTAACTGCTTCCCTGGTCACTGCACCAGTAAATGGTACAGTAGCGCTGAATCCTGACGGTAGCTTTACTTATACGCCAAACGCTAACTTCAATGGATTAGATAGTTTAGTGTATAGCGTATGTGACAATGGTACACCAGGCCTTTGTGATACAGCAGTAGTGATCATCACTGTTACACCAGTTAACAATGCGCCAACCGGAACCGGTGATACGCGCACTACTCCGGAGGATACCCCTGTAAATGGCGCTGTAACCGGTGCTGATGCAGATGGTGATCTACTCACCTATACACTGGGTACAGCCCCTGTTAACGGTGGGGCGATCGTGAATGCTGACGGTACCTATACTTACACACCATCACCTGATTATAACGGTGTAGATAGTTTCACAGTAGTGATCAGCGATGGTAACGGTGGTACTGTCACTGTAAATGTCAACATCACTGTAACACCGGTGAATGACGCACCGACTGGTACCGGTGATACCCGTACCACTACAATAAACACGCCTGTAACCGGTGTTGTAACCGGCACTGATGTAGACGGTGATGTGCTGACCTATACACTCGGCACCGCTCCTGCGAATGGAAGTGCTGTCGTGAACACGGACGGTACTTATACCTACACGCCCGATCCTGGCTTCAGCGGTGCTGACAGCTTCACCATTGTGATCAGTGATGGTAATGGTGGCTCCGTAACGGTCACAGTAAGTATCACGGTGATTGCCGTAAACAATGCGCCAACTGGTATTGGCGATGCACGTACGACACCGGAAGATACGCCGGTAACAGGTGTTGTAACCGGTACCGATGCAGACGGTGATGCACTGACCTATACATTGGGCACTGCACCTGTCAATGGTGGTGCTATCGTAAATGCAGACGGTACTTACATTTATACACCTGCGCTGAACTACAATGGGGCTGACAGCTTCACGATTCTGATCAGTGATGGCAAAGGCGGCACTGCTACTGTCACTGTTTATATCACCGTTACGCCTGTGAATGACGCACCAACGGGTACCGGCGATACCAGAACAACACTGGTGAATACTCCTGTATCCGGCATGGTAACCGGTACGGATGTAGATGGCGACGTACTGACCTATACACTGGGTACGGCTCCGGTAAATGGTACCGTTGTCGTAAACACAGATGGTACCTATACCTACACGCCTGGTAACAACTTTACCGGTGCTGATAGCTTTACAATAGTGATCAGCGATGGTAACGGTGGTGCGGTGATCGTGACAGTGAATATCACGGTGATCACGATCGTACAGTCTCCTGCTGTCGGACTGGTGAAGATCGGTACCATCAACGGTAATACGATCACCTACATATTCAATGTTACCAATACGGGTAATATCCCGCTGCATACCATAGCCGTCTCCGATCCTAAACTGGGTACAACGAAACACTATACCGGTGTATTACTGCCTGGTGCTTCTGTTACGCTGACTGCTGTATACAACATCACCCAGCAGGATAGAGAAAACGGTACAGTTGTCAATACTGCTACTGTTACGGCTATCACTGCCAACAATGGCACAGTGACCGACGTATCGGGTACAATGCTGAATAACGATACGCCTACAGAAACAACAGTGCCTGGTCTGCCGGAAGCCAATGACGACGAAGCAGAAACACAGACCAGTACGCCTGTCATCATCCCGATACTGGACAATGACGATCCGAAGCAATCAACCTTCTCTTTAGGTACACTGCAGATCGTTACGATACCTAAACACGGTCAGGTAACGGTGAATGAAGATGGCACGGTAAGGTATGTGCCTGACAATAACTATGCTGGTGAGGATGACTTCAGCTACCGGATCAGCGATATAAATGGCAACACGACTAACGTAGCGGTAGTGAAGATCACGGTTAAACAGTCGGACATCCGTATCGCTCCGATGTTCACACCGAATGGGGATGGTAAGAATGATGTCTTCGAAATCCGTGGTCTTAATAAATATGTAGAAAACGAACTGATCATTGTTAACCGCTGGGGGAACGAGGTGTTCCGTCAGAGAAACTACCAGAACACCTGGAATGGTCAGGGCTTAAATGATGGTACCTACTACTACCTGCTGCGCGTGAGAAAAGCAAACAGTGAAGGTTGGGAAGTATTGAAAGGATTCACTACGATCATTCGCAAAATCAAAGATTAATATGAAAAGAAGTATCATATTGATGATGTTGCTGCTGCTGGGCAAACTGTCGTTTGCTCAGCAGGACGCACAGTTCAGTCAGTACATGTTCAACGGTATCTACGTTAATCCTGGCTATGCAGGTTATAAAGAGGCGCTGAACATCCACGGTTATTACCGTAACCAGTGGACTGGCATTGAAGGTGCTCCCCGCAGTTTTTCAATTGCTGTGGATAATATTGCGGCTGATGGTAATGTGGGCTGGGGCGTTCAGATCATGAGCGACCGGCTTGGCGCGCAGAGTAATGAATCTATATATGCCAACTATGCATACCGTATAAGGACCAATGAGGATGGTACGGCCAGACTTTCCTTCGGTCTGAGCGCTGGTCTGGTACAACTGGGTATCAATGGTAAAATGCTCTGGACGCAGGACCCGGAAACAGAGATCATACCTGGCGTGATTAAGACCATGGTACCCGATGCAAGAGCGGGTATCTATTATGCCGACCAGCAGTTTTACGCAGGTATCTCGGTAGATAACCTGGTATCTCCTCACGTCAATAAATCCAAATATGCGTTTATCCCGCAGCCAAGACCGCACTATTACCTGACCGCAGGCATGATGTTGCCGGTGAATGAGCAGGTCCGGTTAAAGCCTTCCTTCCTGTTGAAAGATGACAGAGGCGGCCCGACAAGTCTGGATCTCAACCTCTTCCTGCTGTTTAAAGAAATGCTGTGGGTAGGCGGTGGTTACCGTACAAGAGTAGACCTCTACAGCAAAGCATACCTGCAAAAAACACTGGTCACTGCCAATGCGGCCATCGCCGCAGTAGAAGTGTTCCCTACTCCCAATTTGCGTGTAGGATACGCCTACGACTTTTCGATCGGACCATTGCAAAGCTATACCTCGGGTACCCATGAACTGTCAATCGGATACTCCCTCGGAAGTATCCTGGGTAACTCCGGAGGAAGCAAGTCGAGAGTGGAGTGTCCGAAATTCTTCTGATAGTTAGCAATGTTGATATAACAAAAAGCCGTTTGCCTGCCAGGTAAACGGCTTTTTGTTTTCGGTCAGCTGCTGGTCAGCAGTCAGTCAGTTGCCGGTAACATAGTAGTCAGCTACCTGTAAGGTATTCATGAAGTTCCTGGTTATTATCGTTATTATCAGGTCATTTGTATATCATTTATATATCAACCGGATATTGAAGTGATATATAAATGGCGTATTAGTACTCATAGAGATTGGATACCTGGACAATACTAAGTACCTTTGTAGCAGTTACCTCAAAATGAACTATTATGGCCATTGTTAAAGACAATATTCTCCTGCAGCTCGTCCGGGGCTCTATCGGCAGGCAAATCACCATCTACGAAAGGAATGGACAGATCATTATGGCGAAGAAACGCCGTCCGTCCAATAAGAAACCAACGCAAAAACAGCTGGAAGCCAGGTATAAAATGACCGTTGCGGCTGATCTGGCCAGGGATATGATGAATGATCCCGCAATAAAGGCCTATTATGCCTCACTGGCAGGGCCGGGGCAGAATGCCTATAATATGGCGGTAAAGGACGCATACCGCTCTCCTGAAGTCCAGAACATTCGTTTGGAAGATACAGCGGTGGTAGTAACCGCAAAGGACGAATTCAGGGTGGCTGAAGTGCAGGTACAGGTACTTGATGCGGAAGGCACTGTAAAAGAGTGTGGAGCGGCCGTTTTAGGCCGTAATGGGATCGATTGGTACTATCAGGCAGACGCACTGCCGGCCGGCGGAAAGATCATTGTGACGGCAGCCGATCTACCCGGACGGAAAACGGTCAGGGAACTGCTGCTCGTCTGACAATAGCAGCATTCACGATAAACCGTACGCATGATCTTTCACGCATACGGTTTATCGTGCTGGTGGAATAAACAGGCTACTGTTTGATATAAGTGATCGTCATTTTGTCTCCCTGTTTCAGGAAATTGTCAACAGCATACACCATTGTTTTGCAGTCAAAACTGGTGATTGCGCCTACTGATTCACCATCCAGTCTGAGGCTGTTCCCTTCCAGTTTCCACGTACCTTCCTCATTGTCTGATTCTTCACAGAGGATGCCTTTGTCTTCGTGACGGAGTATACCATTGTTAACAAAGATCAGGAGATCATCTTTTTCGCAGTCGTCTATGAAGGTCATGAAATCGATTGGCGGCACATTGCCACCAGCTGCGTACTCCATGCCGCCGAGTTTATAGGAACCGGCAATGTTAGCGGTGTTGATGAGGCATCCGGTAGGTTTATCCTCTTCTTTCTTACAGGAAGCGAACAGGGATACTGATACTAAGGCGATCAGGGTGAGTTTTAACATTGTTGTTTTCATACTGTTATTTTAATAGTTTAACTGTTATTGATAGTAATACCGGGGGGTAAAAGGAAAGGGTTGGGTAAGGCGGAAATATTTTTTAAGATTTTTTGAGAGGAGTGCCGGCGGGAATACTGGTACGGAACGATAGGAATATTGATGAGAAGACAAGAAATAAAAGCCACTGGATCTGGGTGATCATCGGGTCAGTAACGTTTTCGATCATATGAAACTTGCAGGGGAGTAGCGCTGACAATTTGTTTGATAACATTATCCGCATAACAAAAGGGCCGGTCAGAACAACTGACCGGCCCTCGCTATTATATAATGGCTGACTACTTCCATCCACCTCCCAGACCTCTGTAGATATTCACTACAGCGCTGAGCTGTGACTTCTTCGTCTCTACAAGTTCCAGTTTGGAATCCAGTGCATCCCGCTGTGTCATCAGCACTTCTAAATAATCCGCTCTGGCGGATTTAAAGAGGTCATTTGATATATCGATCGACTTTGTCAGTGCGTCTACCTGTTTGGATTTCAGGTCATAGCTTTTCTCCAGGTTACTGATATTGGAGAGCTGCGTAGACACTTCCACATATGCATTCAGAATGGTACGCTCGTAGTTATACAAAGCCTGTAACTGCCGGGCGTTGGCACTGTTAAACTCAGCCTTGATCGCATTCTTGTTGATCAGTGGTGCCGCCAGGTCTCCTGCCAGTGAATAGAGCAGGGAGGCCGGTGTTTTAAACAGATAGGTGGGCTTAAAGGCGTTGAAACCTACACCCGCTGAAATACCCAGTGAAGGATAGAATTCCGCACGTGCCGCTTTCACATCCAGTTTGGCAGCTGTCAGTTCCAGTTCTGCCTGTTTGATATCAGGGCGGTTGGCCAGCAGCTGTGCAGGGATGCCCTTATTGACCATATTCGGTAATACCGTCAGGAAGTTGCTCTTATCCCTTGGGATCTCCTGCGGATAGCGTCCCATGAGGAAATTGATCCTGTTCTCTGTTTCCTTGATCTGCTGTAAGATGTCATACTCAAGGCTCTGCGACTTCAGCACTTCGGCTTCAAATTTCTTCACGGCCAGCTCTGTTGCCCGGGTAGCCTCTTTCTGGATCTTTACGATCTCCAGCGCGTTCTTCTGCAGTTCGATGTTTTGTCTGACGATCTCCAGCTGGTTATCCTGCGCAAGCAGTTCATAGTAAGAGTTGGCGATCTCCGCGATCAGGTTGGTCAGTACGAAGTTCCTGCCTTCTACGGTAGCCAGATAGCGGGTAACGGCTGCTTTCTTGGCGTTGTGCAGCTTGTTCCAGATATCGACTTCCCAGTTGGCATAGGCCCCGATAAGGAAGTCCGGCAACGGGTCCGGCATTTCCTTACCTGGTTCTATTTCGGTAGTGGCGTCACCAGCACCCTGGCTGGTATAACGCCCTACCTTTTCAACGCCCGCACCTGCCCTTACACCTACTGTAGGCAGTAAGTTTGCCTGTCTGGACCTGATCTCATTTCTTGCTATGTCGATCTCCTGTAAGGTGATCATCAGCTCCTGGTTGTTCTTCAGTGCTGTATCGATCAGGTTGACGAGGTCTTTATCTTTAAAAAATTCACGCCATTGTATCAATGCGGTATTGGTCGTGTCCTGACTGCCGTCATAAGTGCCCGGCGCCGTTTTGGCGGCAGGCGGGTTTACGATAGCAGGTACTTTACAGCTGGCTACGGCCAGGCAGATGCCCAACGCCCCAATACTCCTTTTTATCCTGTACTTATACATAAACGTTATGATCAATTTCTTCGGTTAATGGATTCTCTTCTTCTTCTTTCACAAGCATGCGTCGCTCTGCTATCTTGCCAAATATGTAATACAGACCGGGTATGATCAGCACCCCGAAGATGGTACCGAATAACATACCTCCGGCAGCAGCAGTACCTATCGTACGGTTACCGATCTTACCGGGACCTGTCGCCACTACCAGTGGTATCAGACCTGCGATGAACGCGAAAGAGGTCATCAGGATCGGACGGAACCTCACTTTGGAACCTTCCAGTGCCGCTTCCAGTACCGTGGAACCGGAACGGTGTTTCTGTACGGCAAATTCGACGATCAGTACGGCGTTCTTACCTAACAAACCGATCAGCATTACCATCGCTACCTGCGCATAGATGTTGTTTTCCAGACCAAGTACCTTGATCAGGAAGAACGCCCCACAGATACCGGCAGGCAGGGAGAGGATCACTGCGAATGGCAGAATGAAGCTTTCATACTGTGCCGCCAGGATCAGGTATACGAAACCAAGACAGATCAGGAAGATATAGATCGCCTGGTTACCCTGCGCCACCTCATCTTTTGATATACCTGCCCAGTCAATACCGAAACCTCTTGGTAATGTCTTCTTCGCAACTTCATCAATGACCTGGATCGCCTGACCACTACTATATCCCGGAGCGGCGGAACCACTGATCTGGGAAGAGTTGAACATGTTATAACGGGTGATCTCAGACAGCCCATATACCTTTTCCATTTTCATGAAGGCAGAGAATGGCACCATTTCATCACGGTCATTCTTCACGTAGAGTTTCAGGATGTCTTCCGGCAATGCGCGGTATTGCGGAGAAGCCTGGATGATCACCTTATAGGGACGGTCAAACTTGATGAAGCTGATCTCATAGTTACTACCAATGAGGGTAGACAGCGTGTTCATGGCGTTGTCAATGGTCACACCTTTCTGCTGGGCGATGTCATTGTCCACTTTCAGCATGTATTGCGGGAAGCTAGCGCTGTAGAAGCTGAATACAGAAGACAGCTCCTTGCGTTTACTCAGTTCAGCTACAAATTCATTGCTGACAGTCTCCATCTTTTTATAATCACCGGAACCACCTTTATCCAGCAAACGCAATTCGAAACCACCCGCAGCACCATAGCCAGGAACGGCTGGTGGCTGGAAGAATTCGATGTTAGCGCCTGTGATGTCTTTACACTTTTCTTCCAGTTCCTCGATGATCTCTGTGACAGAATGTTTCCTTTCTTCCCAGCTTTTCAGGTTGATCAGACACGTACCGGAGTTGGAGCCGGTACCTTCCGTCAGGATCTCATAACCGGCCAGTGCCGACACAGAGGATACACCTTCGACATCTTCACATATTTTCTGTAATTTCTCTGCTACTTCATTTGTTCTTTCCAGTGAGGAACCCGGAGGCGTCTGAATGATACCATATAACATACCCTGGTCTTCATTCGGAATGAAACCGGAAGGTACGTGCCCGTTCAGATACCAGGTAGCCGCACAGAAGCCCGCCAGCAGGGCGAAAGTCACTGTTCTTCTGCTGATGATCTTCGTCAGCACCCTCATATATCTGCCCTGGGTTTTATCGAAGCCTCTGTTAAAGGCCGCCAGGAACTTGTCTACCGGAGATTTCTTCTTGTGTTTACCATGATTGTTTTTTAAGATCATCGCACACAACGCAGGTGTCAGCGTTAACGCTACCACACCGGAGAGGATGATCGCCGTAGCCATTGTGATGGAGAACTGGCGATAGAAGATACCTACCGGACCAGACATGAACGCCACCGGCACAAATACCGCCGACATGAGGAAGGTGATGGCGATGATCGCACCCGCAATCTCATGCATGGCCTTTTTAGTGGCTTTGAGCGGCGACAGGTGTTCTTCTTCCATCTTGGCGTGGACGGCTTCAATTACCACAATGGCATCATCCACCACGACACCGATCGCAAGTACCAGTGCGAAGAGGGTGATCAGGTTCAGCGTAATACCGAAGAACTGCATGAATACGAATGTACCAATGAGTGACACCGGTACTGCCATGGCCGGGATCAGCGTAGAGCGCCAGTCACCGAGGAAGAGGAATACCACGATACCCACCAGCACGAACGCTTCCACGAGTGTGTGCACCACTTTTTCAATGGAGGCGTCGAGGAATTTGGATACGTCATAGCTGATCTCGTAGTTCATACCTTTCGGGAAGGAGTTCGCCTTGATCTCTTTCAGCTTTGCTTTTACATCCTTGATAACCTGGCTCGCATTACTACCATAGGACTGTTTCAGTACGATGGCCGCAGATGGTTTACCATTCAGGTTGGAATAGATATCATACATCGAGCTGCCAAATTCTACGTCGGCCACATCTTTCAGGCGAAGGATCTCACCGTTCGGATTGGAGCGCAGGATCACATTGTCATACTGATCTTTGGAATTGAACCTACCGGAGTATTTTAATACATATTCGAAAGACTGGGAGCGCTTACCGGAGCTTTCACCTGTTTTACCGGGAGAGGCTTCCAGGCTCTGTTCAGACAATGCTTTCATCACTTCTTCCGCAGAGATCTTGTAGGCCAGCATACGGTCAGGCTTCAGCCAGATCCTCATCGCGTATTCCCTGTTACCCAGGATGTCGGCAAAACCCACACCGTCAACCCTTCTGAGTTCAGGCAGCAGGTTGATGTCGGCAAAGTTGAAGAGGAATTTCTGGTCAGCATTCGGATCGTCACTGTACAGGTTCACGTACATCAGCATGCTTGATTCCACACGGGAGACCTTCACGCCTTCACGCACTACCAGTGGTGGCAGTTTGTTCACGACAGAAGCCACACGGTTCTGTACGTTCAGGGATGCCTGGTTAGGATCAGTACCGAGGTTGAATACTACCTGGAGGGTCGCTTCACCATCGTTACCGGCATCGGAGGTCATATATTTCATGCCGGGAACACCGTTAATGGCTCTTTCCAGCGGAATGATCACGGATTTGATCATCAGCTCACCGTTCGCACCAGGGTACTCGCAGGTCACATTCACCTTGGGAGGTGAGATGGAAGGGAACTGCGTTACCGGTAAACTGGTAATGGAGATCACCCCCAGGAACACGATAATGAGCGATATTACTATTGAGAGGACGGGCCTCTGTATAAACTTATTAAACATTGCGCTACGCTGTTAGGAATGATAGACTATTCCGCTTTTAATCGCAGGTGGGAAATAACTTCTTGCGGTGCCTGATATTCATAGCTGATCTTGTCGTCATCCTTTACTTTCTGAATGCCTTCAAGCAGTATCCTGTCGTTCTGTGACAGGCCGCTCTGTACGATATACAGGTCGGGGATTTCACCACTGATCGTAATGTTTTTGGATTTCAGTACATTGTTTTTGTCTACGACGAAGACATATTTTTTGTCCTGGATCTCGTAGGTCGCTTTCTGCGGGATGATCAGTGCACCTTTTAATGGCATGGTCATTATCACCTTACCGGTTTCACCGTTCTTCAGCAGTTTGTCAGGGTTGGGGAACTTCGCTCTGAAAGCGATGTTACCTGTTTCATTGTCAAACTCACTTTCGATCACCTGTACTTCACCTTTGTAAGCCAGCGGACGGTTATTGGCCAGCAGGAGGTTGACATGGTTATCACCGCGGCTGTTGGTGTTGGTCTGATATTCCAGGTATTCCGGTTCGGATACATTGAAATAGGCAAACATTTCACTGTTGTCGGAAAGGCTGGTCAGCAGTTCGCCTTCATCAATGAGGCTTCCCAGTTTCTTCGGGATACGGTCGATCGTACCAGCGAAGGGAGCCCTGATCTCCGTAAAGGAAAGGTGCAGTTTCGCCAGTGCTATTTCAGCCTTTGCCTGGTCAAGTTTCGCCTGCGCCATGGCCTGTTCATTCCTGGAAACGATGTTCTTGTCAGCGAGTGTCTTTGCATTCTGCAGTTCAATTTCTGCTGCTTTTGCTTCTGCTTCTGCTTTCAGTAATTCTGCCTCATAGATCTTGGGCATGATCCTGAACAGCACCTGGCCTGCTTTTACGAATTGACCCTCATCAACATAGATGTTTTCGAGATAACCCTTTTCCTGGGCACGTAATTCGATGTTCCTGACAGAGCGGATCTGGGAAACATATTCTTTGTTAAAGGAAGTATCCATGACCATCGGACTGGTGACCGCGTACTTGCTTACTTCTTCTTTTTCTTCTTTGTGTGGTTTGCAGCCAGTATGCCATAGAAGTGCACACGTGCTGGTAAACATGACGATTCTCTTCATGATATTTGATAATAAACGATAGGATGCTAAAACTGCTTTATTCAGGATGATAGACAACAGCCCCGGAGATGGGAGCTAAAAACAGCTATGCAGAAGGGGAGTAGGGATATGGTTTACATCCGACTGACATGCGTAGATACACCTCCGTAAACTGAGGTATATCGTCAATCAGATTCTTAATGCGCGCTGGGTCAGATACTTACAGGACGTCTGATCAGCAGCGAACGGAGGGGCCTTAAAGTACCTGCGCAGATACCTCAGGCTGTTTTGATATGCATAGGCATCGCGGCCCTTGGCCAGTAGTTTGAACTTGGGAGAAAAGTAGTTATTGGGGTCTTCGTCTTCCACTTCTTCACTGATGATATATTCATCTTCAGTCACCGGACGGGTATCTCTGACCACGGAGCATTCCAGGCTCGCTGTGGTCATGTAGGATGGTTGTCCGGCTTCTGTCTGTGTGGAAATAGTGTAGCTTTCGTCGTTTTGATACGCACGTGCCAGGGAACTTTCGACCCCACTCAACAGCAAGAAGCACAGGTATACAAAAAATATAGCTACTCTCATTTGGGTTCCAAAACTAGGAAAACTTTATGCGAGAAAAGGAGGGCGGGATAAATTTTAATCAATTTTTAAAATCGGTCGTTTTTACGCCCCCGGAAGAGGATGGTAATCTTCCGGGAGCTTAAAATTTGCTTAATATGTTTGATTTTAACCTTGTACTAACAAAACTTTTTTATCGAGGTCAAAAGTGATCTTTGAACCCAGCCAGTTGATCCAGATGATGCCGTCATAGATCAGGCCATCCAGGAACTGTACACGGAAGTCCTTTTTGCTGACGGAAGGTGCTGCTGCCGCCGCGATGCTACTAATGGAAGTAACATAGATATGTGAAATATGGTCGGGATTGAACTCACTCTTTTTCTCGAAAGTCTTCACTTTCAGTGTGTCATTGACATCCACACCCAGTTGTTTCAGGTATTTGGCATTGAGCCGGTAGATCTCTTTTCCTGCCCCGCTATCCAGGGAAAGTTGCAGGTTGAGTGTATCATTGACCTTGAAGTAGGAGAAGATCGTGAGTGACTTATCCCTGGATTGTTCCAGCTGTACCGGAATGCTCTTCGCTTTCTTTCTGATATCGGACAGGGTCTGGGCAGATTCGAAACGCAGTACTTTTTTATCAAAGTCGATGGTGAAAGGCATTGATTCCACCAGTTTCAGGGAGAGGATACCATCAATGCCGCCGAGGTTAGCATCCAGATAGCTGATTTCCTCTACGGCCTTTTTAACCGGACCAAATTCAACATTCTTCACTTTATACAGGTCGATGTCCAGGCGTTCACCGGTAGCACGGAAGCCGGTGTAACCACCATCTTCTTTCGTGACCTGTTTGAGTTTCTCAAAGAAAGATTTTACAAAAACGGTGAGTCCAGCACCTGTATCAAATATGAAATTGCCTTCAACGCCGTCAATTTTCGCTTTGACCAGGATATGGCCGGATTCCAGCAGGGTAAAGGGAATTTCATTTTTCTGTGACTGGGAGAACGACACGACAGGTATGCAGAGGGCTAAGCAAATAGATAGTAGTACGAACTTCATTTTTCTTTCAAAAATAAACATTTTCGGCTACAATCGTTTTCCCGGAAGTGTTGTAGGGTAGAGCCGGAAAAGGGGCCACAGTGGCCCCTCTGAATATACTTCGGCACATACAATGGGTGGCATTATCTATGCGCCCTTTAACCTGGCTGCGATCTCGGCTACCCGGCGTCCCTGGAGTTTGCCGGCTGTGATGGCCACTTCATCCGGGTCCAGTTTACCATTGTTAGAGGTAAAGGAAGCGCCATAGGGGTTACCCGATTGGAACTGGCTGGGTTCGACATAGCCAGGAGCCACGATGATCATACCCCAGTGATAAAAGGCAGTGTTCAGGGCCAGGATGGTCGCTTCCTGTCCACCGTGCTGGGTCGCCGTTGTGGTAAAAGAGGAACCGACCTTGTCGGTCAGGGCGCCCTTTGCCCATAAGGCCCCCGTCTGATCAATGAATGCCTTCATCTGTGCTGCCGGCAGACCGTATCGGGTCGGTGAACCGAAAATGATCGCGTCGGCCCATTCCAGGTCCTCGTTGGTGGCCTCGGCTATGCCGGACGTCTCTTCGATATGCTGTTTCCATACCGGGTTATTGCCCCAGAGCTCATCCGGCGCAGTCTCTTTTACCTTTAAGAGACGGGTTTCCGCACCAGCGGCCTTTGCGCCGTCCTCTACTGCCTTTGCCAGCAGATGGGTAGTGCCTGTCTGACTGTAATAAATGATTGCAACTTTAGCCATGGATTATACTTTAGATCTGAGTAAACACGAATATTAACATCATTATGCGATGTATTGTTGGGTTAGTTGACCATTTAAGGCACAAACGATGTACCAAACAGCATTAATAGAAAAAGCATTCCCTGGACAGGGAATGCGTCACCTCTGATAATTGAGATAGTGTCAAATATTTGCGAAGCTTTTAGCGTTTGTGCCTGCTATGATCTTTGTGGCCGATGCAACGCCCATTTCAAGTATACCTACCGCTAAATGCGGAAGCCAGACATCTGCCGCAAAATTCAGCAGCCAGGGAGACAACGCCAGCAGGATACCTGAAATAACGTCCAGGGTCAGATGTGTACTCATATTCAGTCTGTGAGAAATACCCAGCTCATAGTCGGTCAGCAGACTATAAACAATGGTAAAAAGACCCATTCCCACCGGTACCCAGCTTTCCGCACCGCCCTGATAGAACCCGAAGATCCAGGGGGCTGCTATTAGCAGGACTGCCACGATATAATCGAGGTAGCCGTGTAGTTTCGTTCCTATAAATCTCATGACCGGATGTTTTAGTTACAAAAAGAAATACAGCAATTATGCCAGCCCCTTTTAATTGTTTCCAGACCGCATGCAGGGGAGGGAAGTGTTGACAATTATACATGCAAGGTGTAGTTAAGACCTACTGTTGTTGCATCAGTATCCTGGATTCTGGTACGCAGCCAGTGCCGACGGATCTAACGCCTGTCCATTCTCATCGGTCAGCTGTCTCAGGAAATCATTCGGCCAGGGTCTGAATGTAAATTCTTTTTTCATCTGCCCTTTACCATTGCCGTCCTGTCCATTACCATTCGCCGTATTGCTAGCACCCGGCCAGCGGCCTGATAGCGGAGACGCCATCTGGTTCAGGTAAATAGTGCGTTCATACAGGATCCCCGCATTATGCAGATCCTCCCACAGTACACCCTCTGCCAGTTGTTCCCTTGTCTTTTCATTGTAGATGAACTGGATGAACATGTCCTGCATGCTGGTAGCTGTTGGAATATAGTGTTCCGCTAATGCTTCCGGTGTGCCGGGAGTGAACTGGTTGATCGTAATACGGATCGCATTATAGGAACTGCCATCAGCAGGGTAGGGAGATATTTTTTCGGGTGTATTCAGCGCGGCTGCTTTTGGTTCCCATTGAACCAGTACTTCCGGCCGGCTTTCCCCTGCTTTGTATGCGGCACGCTGGCGCAGCACATTGATATCATCCACCGCCCTGTCATAAATGCCTTTACGGCCATATGCTTCGGCACGTAGCAGGTAGGTCTCTGCCAGTCTGATAAGGATAGCGTCCCTGGTACCACTTTCACTGTTAAAGTTGCTTTCATCGGCACTACCACCTCTCAGCGGATCGACGTACTTCTTTACAGAGAGATAAGGAGAGGGGGCACCGGTATTCAGACCGATAGCGTTCTGATTGTAATTAAGGCGGTAGTAGTACCTGCCGGTGACGTCCGACTTTACCCAACGTACGATGAACTGATAGGGCTGACTCATAACCGTGGTAGAGTCCAGCGCCTCTGACTGTTGATTTTCCAGGTAGATAAGGGCTCTTTTGCCAGGTAGTGCTCTTGGATCGCCCGGATTCACTGCTGCCTCTCCGGCAGGCTTGTGCGCGTTCCACCAGGCAGCGGCGGCGGCTGTCCAGGTAAATCCGGCGGTACCATTGCGGATATACTCGTACTGGAAGGTTTTGTAATACCTGGAATCATGCACTTTATCAGTAAAGACGTCATACCCAAAGTCGGTCGCCTTGAAAGTGCCGAAAGGACGGCCGTAGGCCATAGAGCGTATCACGCCGGTAGCATCAGTATAGTTGCCGGTATGGTAGTTTGCTGAACGGTTGCCAAAGCGACCGTTCAGTGACGTATTGACATCAAACTGCGCGGCCCATAACACTTCTTTGTGGGGCGTTGTTTCAGATACCTTGGGGTCGAAGAGTGTCCAGTAATCTGGCGCCAGGCCGGAAGGGCCACCTGCGGCATTGATCACTTCCGTACTCAGCGTGATGGCCGAGTCAAGGTCTGTCGGTACATTCCCTTTGTACAACATGCTGAGATGCTTTTCTGCGTTGTTCATAAATGGAGCTGCCTGTGCACGGCTCAGGTAAAGCTTAGCCAGAAAGTGTCCCGCTGCCAGTTTACCTGCACGTCCACGGTCGGTGATAGTGAGTGGTAAGTCTTCATAGGCTTCCCGCATATCACTGATGATCTGTTTATAGATATCTTCCAGTTTGGCCTTGGGGTAATAGTATATCTGGTTGTCTTCTCTTCTGGGCACCAGGAGCAGCGGTGCATCTCCGAGCTGATTCGTGATCAGGAAATATGCCCAGGCGCGCAGGAACAGTACCTCTGCCCGTCTTGTTTTGCGGTAAGTTTCGTCGGCGCCGAACTTGCCGGGTCTTATTCTTTCTATAATATCCAGCGCGATGTTACAGTTATTGATCTGTGGATAGGCACCCATAGGCGCGTTGCTGGCGTTAGCGGCGCCCAGATAGTTATAGACATTGCCGGTGATGCTGCTCACGTTTGAACCATAGCGGGTTGCTGTCAGCGTGGCATAGGTGTTATCGCTGGTCATGTAGGCATCTGTCTCACCCTGTGTGAGTCGTGCACCATTGCCGTCCCACTCGTGTTTTACACGGGCATATACGTATAGTCCGTTAATGAGACCATTGAGCCCGTCTTCCGTATTGTAGTAATCCTGTGTCAGATTGGATACCTGTTTTTCGTCCAGGAATTTTCTACAGGATATGTTGCCTGCTGTAATAAGTATCAGTATCAGGAGATATTTTTTCATACCAGTTATTTAATATCGTGAACGATCAGAGTCCGACCCTTACTCCCAGCACTACGCTGCGTGGAAGGATGGTGTTGTTGTTGATGCCGCCCAGCGGATTAGTGTTAAATGAATTGGGTTGTGACTCAGATGACCAGTTAGTTTCATCATCCGGGTTGATACCCATTTTCACTACATCCCCGCCGAAGATGAAGGGATTCAGTACCTGTATGTTGAACTGTGCGTTCTTTATGTTTGCCCTGCTCAGTAATGTAGAAGGGATGTCATAGGTCAGCGAGATGTTTCTCACGACCGCAAAAGAGCCATCTGCATATTGCATAGCCGAAGCAATGTTGGTGTAGCCGGTGGTGCCCAGCATCTGTAAAGGCCATTTGCCGCTTTGGTTGGTCCAGCTCCAGAAGTCTTTTTCATTTCTGCCGAATGTACCTGGATAACCACCAAAATAGGTCTGTCCGATACGGGTGTAAATGAATGTACTCAGACTGATACCTTTATACCGGAATGTATTGGTGATACCGCCATACCATTTAGGTCTGGGCGTACCTCTGATGACATAATCATCTGCATCTATTTTGTAGTCACCGTTCTGATCGACCACTCTCACGGTGCCGGGTCGGAAGTCAAGTCCGCCGGTAGTTTTGAACTTTTCCATTTCTTCCAGTTCCTTTGGCGTACTCCCCCAGATACCATCATGCTGTAGCTGGTAGAATACCTGCCATGGCTGTCCGATGAACAGGCGTGAGCCAATGATATCTTCCTTACCATTGATCAGTTCCACGATCTCTTCCCGGTTGCGGCTCCAGTTGATCTCTGTGCTCCATGTAAAGTCTTTGGTCTGTACGTTGACAGTGTTCAGGGTGATCTCTACTCCGCGGTTCCTGGATTTACCGATGTTCATGATCTTGGTGACATAACCTGACAGGGCAGGGATATCTCTGGTGAAGAGCAGGTCCGAGGTATGCTGGACGTAATATTCTGCGGAGCCGGAGATACGGTTGTCCAGTATGGAAAAGTCGACACCCACATTCATCTGCGCTGTTTTCTCCCAGCTGAGATCCGGGTTCTGTACAGACTGAGGTAACGCACCGATGGCAGGTGTTGAGCCAAATACATAGTTGTTGCGGCTCAGCGGGCCAGTCGTTGTATAAGGAGCGACGGAGGAGTTGCCCGTCACACCATAGCCGATACGGGGTTTCAGTTCGTTGATCCAGGTGGCATTATGAATGAATTTTTCTTCCTGCATTTTCCAGGCAAGGGCGAAGGAGGGGAAGAAGGCCCATTTATTGCCGGGGGATAATACAGAGGAACCATCCCAGCGGCCGGAAGCCGTTAACAGGTATTTATTCAGCAATGTATAGTTGACCCTACCCATAAAGGAGCCAAGCGTATTTTCTGTGAATCCGGTACCGATGCCAGGATTCCCCTGCGTGTTAGATGCCAGGTCATACCATAGACTGAGCGGTATGACGAGACCACCTACACTGGTACTGGTATTTTCTCTGCGTGACTTCTGTGCGGATTGTAACAGGGTCACGCCAAGAGCGTGCGCCTTGCCAAGGTTCTTATCAAAATAGAGCAGGTTTTCCATTACCCAGGAGAAATTTTCTTCGCGGGCATAAGATGCGGTGTTGGCCCTCGCACCAAGGTGCGCGGTAATATTGGGACCGGTCCAGGCGCCGCTACGATAGTTCCTGATCTGGGCGCCGAAGTTCGTACGGTATTTCAGCCAGGGCGTGAATTTTATTTCGGTGTAGAGATTGCCGAGCGCAGAAGAGGAGCGGCGTTCATTGAGTCCCTGCCCGATATCAACCAGCGGGTTCCACATATTCAGATTGCCACCGGCATTCCGTACATAGTTGCCACTTTCATCAGTAGGTAGTGCCCAGGGATATTGCTCGATAGCGCGGCCGAACAGGTCTTTTGCACCAGTATTACCCTGATTGGCAGTGGTGCCGTAGTTTTGTTTGGAGAGGGAGGCAATGACGGACATACCCATGGAGAACCATTTATTGGCATTGATATCGCCGTTCATATTCAGGTTAAAACGTTCGAAGTCCTGATCACGCTGAACGCCGGTCTGTTTGTTATAACCGAGTGACATGTACAGTCTGGAAACGTCTGTTCCGGAAGAAACAGCTACCTGATGGTTTTGAGTAATACCCATGCGGGTCACGGCGTCTCTCCAGTTGAAGGTGGGTATATTGGCGGAGTTATATACCGGTACCATGGCTGGCCAGCCGAGTGCCTGTTCAGCAGCCGTTGTCGCTCTCATTTTCACGCTGCCATCGCTGTTCCATTCGTATCCTTTCATGGCAGCTGCGAGCAGTTCGTTGTAGTTGCTTGTTACGCCTGAGGCAGAGAAGTTCAGGCTATCCAGGTGCGGGTCGGCGTACCATTGCTGCGGCGCTACTTTGAGGTCAGCCGGTGCGCCAGGCTGGTAACGCCTGCCGTTGATGAGACCATTGCGAAGGCGGTCAATGTATTCACCCCCACTGATCCAGTCGGTGAGCGATTTATAGCTGTCGAATGAAACGGTAGAAGAAAGGCTGACGGACATCTTTCCACGGGTGCCTTTTTTCGTCGTGACCAGTATGACACCATTGGCACCTCTGGAACCATAGATAGCAGTAGCAGATGCGTCTTTCAGGATCTCTACGGAGGAGATATCGTTGGGGTTCAGGTCATTGATAGAAAAGGAATTGACACCCAGTACAGATACGATAGGTACACCATCGACTACATACAGCGGTTCATTGGAGGTATTGCCCGAGCGGGTACCGCGTATGCGTATGGAAGGCACCTCTCCGGGCTTGATATTGGTCGTAACGTTTATGCCGGCAGCTTTTCCCTGCATAGCCTGTGCGAGGTTGGCGACCGGGCGTTCCTGTATTGTTTTGGCGGAGAGGCTGGTCAGTGATCCGGTGACGTCACTTTTGCGCTGTGAGCCGTAACCGACTACGACCACTTCATTGATCGCTTTGGATACCGATTGTAAAATGACATCAATAGTGGCACGGTTGCGTACAGGCAGCTGTTGTTTGTCAAAGCCGACAAAGCTGAAGGCGAGTGAAGAACTGCCGGAGTTTACCTGGAGGGAAAAAGACCCATCTGGTTTGGTGGTGGTCATGTGCTGTGTGCCAGGCTCCATCACTGTCACACCTTCCAGCGGTTGCTGATTAGTGTCCGTCACTCTACCCGTTACACGGAAGGCCTTTTGTGCGGATAGGCACAATGAGATCAGCAACGGGAGTGCAGTGAGGAAGACACGCTTTAACAGGGTAGTTTTGTTATTCATAATGTAAGCGATTGTAAAGTCAAAGAGTTGATGGTGATGCTGAATGAATGCCTGTGCTGTGATTTGATCCCCCCGGAAAAAAGAAAATAGCAGGTCCATATCAGGACACGGTGTGTCCTGATGGTAATAGCAATAACAGGTCTCTCAGCAGTTCGCTATGCGAATGCTTCGCCTGGTAAGAGGATGGTTGATGATGAAAGTGCCGGTTTGAAGGAACTGTTCCTGGTCACTGTTATTCGTCTGTTACGGTTGACTGTCTTTCCAAAGTTTTCACAGAAGCGGATCGTAGGGGAATGTGGTCAACTTATCTGTTGTCTTCACTGTCTGTTCTTCAAAACGGGCGGTTCAATAGTTGTGTACTGCCGGGCTTTTAGCGTCAGTATTGTCAGTCTGGATGGTATTGCCTGCCGGTAGTATTAAAGCTGAACGGTTTTGTCGTATTGAAAGATGGTAACGGTAATTGCTGTTGTTGTACGCGATCGCATAGGTGACAGCAGGACATAGTAAGGTAAACAACGTTTCTTCATAACGGTGAGAATTTGTGGAATCATGTTAAACAAACACTATACTACAATTAAGCATGCGAATAAGTATCCTATAGTGTCCTATGGACACCTAAAAAAAAGGTTTTTGCTCACAGCAGACTCCGCTATTCCGTTGATCATCATTTTATTAAATGTAGGCAGCGAGGTGGCCGAAAATCCGGGAAACTTATTACCTTAGTTGTGACTCATTGACCATAACACCACGTCTTTACATTACCGGTTCCCGTTTAACAACTATAAACCACATAACAATGAAGCCCATTACCCCTAACGTTACCAGTAACAGCGGACAGCCCGCACAAGCTTCCACAGCCGTATGGCTTTGTTTTCTTACTTACAGTTCCAATCCGTCCGGTGACATCGGCACCTATCTTCCCGGCTGGCAGATCGTCTGGAATGGAGTGGAAACCCCTGACGGCAACTATGCCTTCATCGCATCAGATGCCGCTGGGGATACCTTCGCACTTGCTATCCGTGGTTCTTTGCCACCGCAGGACATATTTGAGAAGTGGGATGCCTTCGCCAACTGGATACTGGAAGATCTTAATGTGATGAAACAGACAGACTGGACCTATGCGGCTGCTGCCGGCGCCGTGATAAGCAACGGCGCTTATCTTGCATTTGACAACATGCAGCACATGCAGGATTCGCTCCATTCAGGACTTTCCCTGATCCAGTTCCTGCAACAGAAAGTGATCGGCGCCGGTAAGCAATTACTGATCACAGGTCATAGCCTGGGAGGTAATATGGCGAATGTATATGCTTCGTACCTGGTGAGTCAGATCACTACGCCTGGTTATGTCAATAATAATCTGTCCCTGTTCACCTTTGCGGCGCCTGCTGCCGGCAATGCGGCCTTTGCACAGGACCTGGACAATAAGTTGCCTGATGCTTATCACTATCAGAATGTAAATGATATCATTCCTAATTGCCCGGTGGCAGACAGGCTCATTCTGACAGGTCTCTTATATATTCCTAAGCCGGCTGCTGCTGATATTACGACTACCTTCGAGGATGTGACCGTATCGTTGCAGGAAGCGTTTCTAATGTTAGGTGGTATATTCCTGCTATATAAGTATCAGCAGGAGAGCAGGAATTACTTCATATTTGGTACTGCCCTTTACAAGGACTATGAAGCGCCTACGCTGAGAGACTGGTTCTTACAGGCGGGTTCACAGCATGCACTGAGTAATTATGCAACCTTCCTGGGAGTGGATCTGCCGGTTATCCCAAACAATTTCATGGTACAACCACCCGTTGCATCTGTATTAGGCTGATCGTTTTCAACACACCATAATTGAAAAGGGTATCCATTATGCAGGATACCCTTTTGCGTTTACATCTAAATCTCAGGGCTTGTACTCGATAGTTGGCAGCCGTTATGTATTATGCTTATGAAAAAAAATCAATAGTCGTATTTCTGGTCTACATTGCGTTCATCTACACTGATCCCTTCCTTCATCCATCTTGGCATTGGCTTGCCTTTCAGGTAGTGGTCGAAGAACTGCCCCATACGGAGTGTCCAGTCCTGCTGTGCTTCCAATGAGCCCAGCGAGTGGTTCTCCCCTTTATAGTTGAGCAACCAGGCCGGCCTGCCCAGTCTGCGCATCGCAATGAACATATCCAGGCCCTGTGTGAAGGCGACAGCACCGTCTTTGTCGTTATGGAAGATCAGCAGTGGTGTCTGTATCTTATCTGCGTTGAAGATAGGAGAGCTTTGGATGAACTCTTCTCTGCCAGTCCACAGTGTTTTACCGATACGGCTTTGCTCTACTTCGTATTTGAACAGGCAGGGCGCTCCGTTCTGGCGGATTGCGAAATAGTTATAGGTTGCATTGGATACACCTGCACCTGCATTTACACAAGTGAAGATGTTGGTGCGTGTTACCAGGTAATATACCTGGAAGCCGGACCAGCTATGTCCCTGTAAGCCTATCCTGTTCTTATCAGCTACCCCTCTTCTGATCATTTCTTCTGTACCACTTACAACAGCATTATAGGTGCTTTCACCAGGAAACCCGATTTTGTAATGAATGTCAGGACGGAACACTACATAGCCATTGCTGACATAAGTTGGAATATCAATGGTGCTGGTACTGTATTCAGGAGCAAAGTATTTATGCAGTTCACCGCTATGTGTTTCATAGAAGTCTACGATCATCGGGTAGGTCTTCGTGCTGTCATACCCTTCTGGCACATACAGCACTCCCTGGTTCTGTTTCCCTTCATAATTTTTCCATTCTACCAGTTTCGCCGTACCCCAGGTATATTTTTGTTGTTGCGGATTGGCATCTGTGAGGCGTTGTTCCTTTTTGAAACCAGTCTTGCTGAACCACAGGTCGGGGAAGGTGTGGAAGTTCTGTTTGAAGTACACGAAACTACTGCCGTCGCCGGATATAGCACCTACACTTACCGAGTAACCCGGGTTATCGGTGAGCAGTGTAACTCCTTTACCTGCAGTCAGCTGATATACGCCAGCCGACTTGGTCCGCTCGTTGAAGCTCTGCAGGTACATTGACTTTGTCAGGTCCACATGACTGATGAACGGAGTAGACATCCATCTGAGTGTTACCTGGTGTGCGCGGCCATAGCCATTCGTAATACAGCGGACAGCCTGTTTGCCTTCCAGGTTGATCGCCCAGATATCATATCTGTCATAGACCAGTGCGGTATTACCATTGTCCGTCCATCCTGCAAGACCATAGGAATGAGCCAGGGACGGATGATCATGTTCTTCATCGTATAGTGCCTGACCTATCTGTCCGGAGATCGCTTTGAATACACCAGCCTGCGGGTCGAGTACCTGCCATTCTTTCTTTTCCTGGTTGAAGATCACGGCATATTTACCGTTAGGGCTCCAGATCGGATTCTCTCCGCAGTCCTTTGCCAGCAACCTGCGTTCACCGGTGTGTACATTCACCAGGTAGATGTCGGCATTGGTATCATATTTCCAGTCGACCATCGGGACATAAGGTTTGCTATCCGCGATGAAGGCGTAGTCATAATTTTCCGCCTCTGGTGCGAGTAGCCGGCCTGCTTTTTCCGGTGCCACTTCCACGACTTTCTTTTCGGCTATATGATAGATGAACTGAGCATCGTCCATCTGCGTGCCGTTATATACACCTTTGCGCTGGCGGCGCTGGGAGACAGGTTCGTTCCATGTCCAGAGTTCCAGTTCGAAGCCGGTATTGGCAGGTCTTTGCATTTTGGGCTGCTTACCGTTATAAGCTACTTCCAGCAATACATGTTCAGCGTTGGCTGAAATGTCATATGTCTTTGGCCGGATGGTGTATCCGGCGGGCGCCGGAATATCTTTATAATCCAGCAGCAGGGTATGTTTACCCGTCTTCAGGGAGAAGGCATAAAGTGCCGATCCTGAGAGGAAAGTGCCCTCCTGTGTTTCCTTGCGGAAAGTAAAATCACTGACCGTACCCTCAAAAACCGGTTTGGCTGTTCCCTTTAATGGTCCTGCCATCAGCTGGTCTTTCTGGAGGAACAGGATAGCGCGGTCATTATCATAGAGGGAGAATTTGGCGGTGCCATTGAGTACCAGGCTGTCCTGTGTATCGACGTTGTACAGGAAAGCGTTAGCTGCACCATTCTGCCAGTTGGTGTAGGACATCCACGGAGAGGAGGCACTGGTCAGGATATAGCCGCTTTTCATCCAGGGCAGTTGTTTGCCGTCTTTCAGGCGAGTCAGCAGGATGGAGGACTGGCCATTTTTGTTCTGGCCATATTTCATCCATTTACCTGCATTGAAGAACTCCGGATTGTCAGCGTCTTCCAGTTTAATGGTCTTGCCGCTGCCTGTGTTCACAAGGTACCGGGTACTTACTTCATTCTCTGTGATGCTGTAGACCGCCCATGTGCCATCGTAAGAGACCGCGGGGCTGGCTACCTGGTTCCATTCCCTGTAGTTAGCCGTATCGAGCGACCGGCGTTGCGACATGGCGGGCTGTATAGCAATACAACCCACCATGGCAGTTAACAAAATAAATTTCCGCATTACTTTTCTGCTTTTAATATTTCAATTACGTAAGTCAGTTCGTCATATAATTTGCTTGGGCTACCCTGGTACCCTTCCGCTGTATAGCGTATTACGCCGTTTTTAACCACTACTTTCCTTGGGATCGCGGATGACTTGAAGATGGGTGTCATCGATCCGAATACGCCCCTGTTGTTACCTGTTTTGCTATCTGTTTCATCGAAGAGTACATTAAAACGATAGCCGGAAGATTTGATATATTTCTTCACTTCGTTTTTGTACTCCTTGTCATTTTCCTCTATAGAGATAAAATAGAATCCTACACCATGGTCGGTCGCGTATTTGTCTACCGCCATCTGCATACCAGGGAAAGCCATTTTGCAGGGGCCGCACCAGGTGGCCCAGAAGTCCAGTACCACGATCTTATCTTTCCAGTCAGCACTATTGACAGTTTTACCATCCATGTCTTTCAGACGGAAAGCTTTATAGGGAATATTGATCAGTGCCGCTTTTATTTCTTCTTTTGTTTTGGCAATGTCTTCAGCCGATTTGAGTGACTCTATATATTTCTCGAAGCCATCAGCATTCCCCTTTCTTTCTACATACAGCTTTTTCAGCTGTTCGATCATTTCAGGAGAGGCTGCATTGGTGCTGATACACATTTCGAGTGTAGGTAGCAGCATTTTTTTGTTGCCGGTGTTCTCCAGGATAGTCAGTCTGGCTTCGTTCAGCTTAACGTTGCTGTATCTGGCGGCTTCAGACAGTTGAGCGAGGTAGGGAGTTGCTTCGCTGTATTTACCCATTTTGGTTAGTAAACGGATGTGTATCATCAACTTAGAGTCCAGTTGCTTTATGGCGTTGTCTCTGGCCTGTCTGGGCGTGTAGCGTGTGCCTTCCTGGTAAGACAGGTCATTAACTTTCTGCGACATTGCATCTATGTAGGCTTTAGAGATAGGGTAAAGCTGTTCCAGCGGTACCAGTTTCAACCCAAAAGCTTTAAAGATGTTACCATGGTAGATCTCGTTCAGTGTAGCGAAGTTCAGTTCAGGTATCAGTGCCAGGAATTTGTCAAACATGCCCTTGTCGAAATACAGGGTAGCCAGTGCTCTGTAAGTGTTCAGGTATATGAAGTTTTGTGTTACCTGTCCATCTTTTCGATATGCTGCGACCGGGAAGTCCTGCAGGAATTTTTCCAGCCTGGCGATCTTTTCTTCGGGTGCAGTGTTGGGAGTAGCTGCGGCATTGTACGCGTCAAAGCGCATTACCCTGCCGTGGGGGAATTTCCGGATAATGACCTGCTTTACGGAATCTGCTTTCTGTGCGTCTTTTATTTTGAATCGGTAGGTGTCCCAGATAAGCTGGTAGCCAGCTTCACCGATGTCTGGCATTTGTCCGAAGCGTTCCAGATTGCGTGGCGCTACTGCTGCAAACTCGTCTCCTTTTGACACCTGGAGCATAGCCAGGTAGCTGTCGAAGAACTTTGGCATGTTCTGCGGGAAGTCTTTCATCTCTTTTCTCACCCACATTTCCAGTGCTTCATCACTGATATTGAATTTTTCGAAGTATCCTTCTGGTGCGAGGTGTGCAGATGGTCTGCGGAAAATGCCCCAGGCGAGTACGCTACCAGGCAGTTTTGCACCTTCCTTATTTACGGTAGTCGCTACATATCCGAAGTCATTATTGTTATCGGCCAGGTTCACAAAGCCATTTTCTTCTGTCACAAATTTGATGGCAACGAATGCACAGTTGGCCGGTATGCCATACTTACCATCCCATGTGCCTTTGTGCCGGCTGAGTGTAATATCGTCGGCTACCCAGTGATAATCATTGAACATATAGATGATGCCCTGTATGTTCTCTTTCCCCTCCAGGGGCCCGCCGGCAGGATTGTAGCTGAGCCTTATCGTGTCTCCTGCTACCGGTGTGCCGAGTCCTTTTAACCTTACGCTGTCTGTCTGGCTGTATGCCTGGCAGGAGATGCCAAGGGATATCGCCAGTGCGCTCATCCATTTAGTCATGATATTTGTTTGATTTGCAAGGCATGGCCCCGAGAACGACCGTACTGTGACAACGGTCGTTCCCTCCGGGCAGCCTCAGGTGATTGTGGGTTATGGTTATGGTTGGTTTGTGATTGAAACTTATGGATTCTGCTCAATCTCAGGATTCAGGAGAATGTATTTCTGTCCGATCGGATACACGTAGCGGTTGCTGTTGGGTTCCAGTGTATAATCAACACCTTTGAACCGGCGTGTAACTGTAGCGGCGAAAGCAGCATCTTTGTTTAAGCGTTTCTGGTCCAGCCACCTTAAGCCGGTGCCGAAGAACTCTCTCCTGCGTTCATTGACCACGCTGTTCAGTGCATCTGCAGCGGTACCTGCCTGCAGGGCGGTATAGTCTGCCGCAGCGAAACGTTTTTCTCTCAGTGTATTCAGCAGGTCGATCGCGGTGTTCACATCATTCTCCCTGGCAGCACATTCTGCTTTTACCAGCATCATTTCCGCTACGGTGGGCCCGTTGGCAATGGCATTACCTTCACGGCTGTATCTGTAACGCCAGTAGCCATAGCCCGTGAAAGCCGGGAAGAAGCTGGCGCCCGGTCTTACAAATAAAGTGTAGCGCAGGTCTTTGTCACCCAGCAGGGATAACAACGCCGTATCCAGCTGGATACCCTGGAAGGTGAAACCATTCACGATCTTGGAGAAGATGACTTCCTTATCATTTAGTCGGTAAGGGAAAGCGGCAATATTGGTAGTATACTGACGCAGATCAAGGATGTCGGACTGAATGGAGAGGCTCAGATCCGCATAGTGCTTTGCATTGGCGAAGTCGCGCATGCCGAGATAGGTGCGGGCCAGTATCGCATAGGCGGCTGATTTTGCCGGACGGGTATTATAGTCCGGTAAGTCAGGCAGCGCCGGTATCGCTTCTTTCACATCACTGATGATCTGGTTATATACTGTTGCCACGCTGGCTCTTTTCAGACTGGCAAACAAATCTGGTGTCAGCAGCAATGGTACACCAGGATCAGTTGCTGCGGTGGCTGCATCATACTGTTTTGCATACAGACTTACCAGGCACCAGTAGCTATATGCACGGTGTACGAGTGCTTCCGCATACAATTGCTTTTTATCGTCTTCCGTACCTTTTTCACTGGTCAGCACGCCATTCATGACCTCGTTACAGGTATAGATGATCTTGTATAGCTTCTCCCAGTCTACATCTCCCTGAATGTCCGACCAGTATTGTGGTTGCCAGGTATATGCATTGGCATTGATGTCCGTGAGCCCTACCTGTTTGGAGGAGTCCAGCAGGCGGGTGTCATCGCCTGAATAGATCGACAGACTGATGCCGCCCTCCATAATATTGTTGTTGTCCAGTATGGCGCGGTAGTCACTGGTATATTTAAAGGTACGGGTACCTATCTGATCGATCTCTACGTATTTACGGCAACCGGTTACAACCAGTAAGGCCGCCATAAGATATATTACTCTTTTCATGTTGGTCACTGTTAGAATGATACATTGATGTTGAACAGGTAGCTGGTCACCGGTGGCATACTGTAATAGTTTGCGCTGGCGTTGAGGTACTCAGGGTCATAGCCCTCCTTGTTCTTTGTCCAGATCAGCCCGAGGTTGCGTGCGCTGCCGCTCACAGACAGGCTTCTGAAGACACCCTTTGGTAATATACCTGCCGGGAAGTTGTATGCCAGCGATATCTGTTGAAGACGGATATTATCAGCGCTTCTTACCAGTTTATCGGAGAACCTGTAACGGGTGATGCTGTTAAAGTTGACATTGCTCAGGCCTGGTACATCTGTAAATGCCTCATCACCTGGTTTGCGCCATCTGTGGGCAAGTGCTTCCTGTCTTCCGACAACACCATAGTAATCACCACTGAACATCGGATAGTTATTAATGGAGGGTGCCAGGAATTTATGTCCGAAGTAATAAGTCATTTGTACACCCAGTTCAAAGCCCTTAAAGCGGAAGGTATTAAAGAATCCACCGTGATAAGGTGCTGAGGTCTGACCTACATATTTAACATCGTGGATGTCGAAAGCAGAGGTCAACTGCGTGGTGCTTTCAATGATCTTGTCATTCCTGTCATAGATGCGTGTTTGTCCGGTCTCCGGGTTCAGTCCTGCGGACCTGTACACGAACATTGCACCAACCGGATAGCCATTCAGTATGGTGCTACCCATCACGATGGTAGAAGCGAGTGTGGTATTAAACCGGGAATCAGTCACTTTTACCTTACCGTACGCAAAGTTGAAGGTGGATGTGATCCCCCAGTTTTTGTGATCAGCGATCTTCGCGGTTATACCTGTTTCAATACCATGACTTCTCATCGTACCGGTGTTATAGCTCAGGGATGACCATCCGTAGGTAGGGTTGAACGGGAAAGTGGCCAGGATCCCTTCACTTTTCTTCTGATAAGCATCTACATTGGCCGAGATCCGGTTATTCAGCACGGCAATATCGATACCCAGGTTGGTGGTACGGGTGAGTTCCCATCCCAGTTGCTGGTTAGCCGGATTCTGGATGCTGGCTATAGGCAGTTGCGTGCTCGGATCGGTCATATTCAGTGTAATGACTGGTACATTGCTACCACCCAGCGGAACAGAGCCTCCTGTACCATAGGTAGCCCTCAGGGCGAGGTTGGTCAGCCACACGAATGACTGCATAAAGTCTTCCTGCTGAGCGGCCCATTTGACACCAGCTGACCAGAAAGGTTTAGCGCGTTTGCTGCGATCCAGTCCGAGCAGGGTATAGTCGTCAAAGCGCATACTACCGCTGAGGTTATACCGGTTTTTATAGGTGTATCCGGCATTGCCAAAGTAAGAGAGATAACGGTTACGTTGTTCTGATATACCCGTCTGGTTGGTGCCCAGGGTGGTTGTCCAGCCGTACATGGTCATGAACGGAGTGGTCGGATTGACGGTAGCGAAGCTATTCGCCGCCGGGTCGTATCCATATCTGACACTACCATAGCTCTGTGCATAGGTTTGTCTGATCTCAGTACCGGCGATCGCTGTCACCTGGTGATCGGTGTTGAACGAATAGTTGATATTCAGCATGCCCCGCAGGTTGTAATCCCAGGCATTGATATCCGTAAGTGTCACGGTACCACCGTAAGGCACATTGTATACCGGTTTGCGTGTAGCGGGTGAGATAACGGTACCGGTATTGACGATCGTCCTGGCAGCATAACTTTCCAGCTGGTTACTGGTATTCATGTTGGAGATGTTCCGCTGGTACATTCCGGAGACGTCCAGGTTCATCCAGTTGGTCAGCTTCACGTTCAGACCTGTGTTCAGGCGGATGATATTGAGCATGGTGGTGGTATTGCCATACTGCAGTTCATCCACTGGGCTGTAGGTAAATGGTAAATAGCCCAGTTTTACGAGGCTGTCATTTACCTCGGGACGCATGGTAATGCTGCGTCTTATTGGCTGGTTATTGGCATCTACCACCATATCATAAGGACGGAGGGAGGTAAGTGATTGTCCCATGGCTTCTACGGCCGCGATGTTGGCAACACTTTTTGCGTACTGGTAGTTAAAGCCTGTTCTCAGTTTTACGCGTTTGTTAAACAGGTCATTGGTGAAATTACCGGTCAGGATCGTGTTCTGGGCACTGTTGCTCCGGTAGATAGGCAGGTCTTTGTTGAAGTTGGCCGAAATATAATAAGTGTTATTGTCACCACCACCAGATACGGACAGGTTGTGTTGCTGATTAATAGCCGTGCGCAGCAGATATTTGCGGATCTGTGACTGATTATTTCTCTGTCCGATCGCTGCGAGTGCTGCGTCCGCTTCTGCCTGTGTAGCCGTACCGCGTTTTACTTTGAACAGCCATTCGATGACTTCACTCGGATTATTATTTTGTAAAGGGAAATACCAGGGCAGTGTGGTATTGTCAGTAAAGAATCCTTTGTCGTACATCTCTCTTTCCAGGTCTACATATTCAGCAGCGCTCATCCAGCGGAGTTTAGAGAAGGAGGGCGGCTTTGATACGCCCAGTGTGGACGAGAGACTGATGGTCGGCGCTCCTTTTTTACCTTTCCTGGTTTCGATGACGATCACACCATTTGCACCGCGGGAACCCCATATAGAGGTGGCTACCGCATCTTTGAGGAAGGTGATCTGTTCAATATCGTTCGGGTTAAGCGTAGAGAGCACGGAACCATTGGATGACTGCACGCTACCCAGTGTGGTCAGGTTCTGCTGATCAGTATTGGGAGCGATCAGTGGAAATCCGTCAATAACGATCAGCGGTGCGGTATTCACACTGTATGTGTTGATCGTGCGGATCTGTATCCTGTTGGCCCGGATGTCAAACCGTACGCCTGGTACTTTTCCTTCCAGTTTCGCCAGTATATTGGGTGCAGGCACGTCCTGCAGCTCTTCGGCAGTGATGACGTTATAGGCACCGGTAGCGCGTTCTTTGGAGATCGTCTGGTAACCGGTAGATACCTTAACATTAATTTCATCGATATTGATAGTGGCACGTTTCAGCCGGATGGTCAGATCGGTGCTGTTGGAGATCTTCACTTCCTGCGTCTGATACCCTACGTAGCTGATGATCAGCACATCGCCGACATTCACGGTAATCACGAAACGGCCGTCCTGCTGATTGATGATAGAGCGTTCCGTGCCTTTTACCTTCACGGTAGCGCCGTATAGTACATTTTCATTGTCATCGAGCACAATACCCTGGACGAACACTGCATTAACAGCACCGGGCTGCTCTTCCTTAACGGGTGAAGACGCCTTTTTGCTTACGAAGATGGTCTGCTCGCGGATCAGGTATTGCAGTGGCTGATCTTTGAATATAATGGTCAGAAATTCGGTCAGCGGCATGTTGGCAGCACTGACATTCACTGTAGGCGCCTCTTTCAGTAAACGGAGGTCGCAGAACACATGATAACCCGTCTGGGAGCGGATGGTTTCGAACGTTTTCTCCAGGGGAATATTCCTGCCGGAGAGCGTAACGGACTGAGAGACTCCTTTTGCACTGGCCCCCATCAATGCAACGGTCAGTAATAAGATGGTTAGTTTCATCACTAACATGATTTTGGTTGATAACCGGCTGCCACTGCGCCGTCTCGCGGGCATGGCATGGCCTGTCCGGTTACAAGAAGCAATTTTTTGCATAACTTGCAATTGGTTAGGTTGATTTGAAAAACAGTTTTCCGAAATAATTGTCTATCGTCCACCCTGACTAACAGGCCGCTCTGACTCCTACCTCAGAGCGGCTTTTGTATAGGGATAAAACTCATTGTTCTTACGGCAGTACGATCAGTTTTCTGCCTTCTATACGAAAATTCACACCTGACAATTTCAATCCTTCCAGCACCTGTGAAAGGCTCAGGTTCCTGCCTATTTCTCCGTAGAACCTGATATCCGGAACATTCTTTTCATATATGACTTCTATATCGTACCATCTTGTCAGTTGTCTCATAACTTCTCCGACGCCCATACCGTCGAAGTTAAAAATGCCGTCTTTCCAGGCGGTTACCTGTCCTGTGTTAATCTCATTGTTCACCTGTATTGTCTCTCTTATCGCGGCCTGTTGTCCTGGTTTCAGCACCGCGCTTCCGCCTGTTGTGTTCACTCTGATACTGCCTGTCAGTAAGGTGGTCCTGATGCTGGACTCGTCTGTATAGGCATTGATATTAAAGTCAGTACCGAGTACTTCTATCGTGGCTTTATTGTCTATTTTCACCCTGAAAGGTTGTTGTGCGTTGGGTGTTATTTCAAAATAGGCCTCCCCGCTGATCTCGACTGTCCTGTCTGTGCCGGTGAAGGCGGTCGGATATTTCAGCATACTGGCTGCATTGAGCCAAACTTTAGAACCGTCAGGCAGTACGAGCCTGAATTGTCTTGCTATTGGTGTACGAATGGTGTTGTAGCTGGCGGTGGATGCGCCGGCGGCATCATAGGTCAGGCTGCCGCTCTGTAATATTACCCGGCTACCATGCTGGTTGCTGATCTGGCCATTGCCAAGACTGTCAAGTGTGATCTGGCTGCCATCGGCCAGGGTCAGAATAGCGCCGTTGCTGCCGGGCGCTATATCCTGTCCTGGCTTGTTCACTGCTATATCCTGTTTTGCGGCAGGACGTTTTAATATTGTCCAGGTACCTGCTGCCAGTACGAGCACGGCTGCTGCTGCTGCCCACCACAGGCGGGAAAGCTTTCTGACCGGCGCACCCTGTTCTTTGTTGTCGAGGGCGGTTAGCCGGCTGTTCAGCTGTGTAAGGAATGCCGGACTGGCTTCTTCATATACAAGTGGCTGTCCGCCGTCGGATGCCCGTTGCAGCAGGTTATGAAATTCATCGGCGCTCACATTGTAATACCAGGAGAAGAAGTCGGTGGCTTCCTGGTCCGTCAATGTGCGGTCCATATATCTTTTTAATAATAGTATCTTTTGGTCGTCGGTCATATAGGTCTATATACTACAGACGAACACCTGTCAGATTTGTATACGCTCCGGAGAAAGTTTTTTTTCTTTGGCTGATCATTTGCCTCTTAACCACAACAGGAAAAGGAGGGATACCATACCGCCGTGCTGCTCCAGGATGGATTTCAAGGCATGAAAGGCGGCATAATAATGTTTTTTGACAGTCACTACTGCCATATCATATTTATCGGCAATTTCCTCAAAACTGAGCCCTTCTTCTGTCCTTGACAGGAAGATGTCCCTTTTCTTCGGGTCCAGTTCATTGATGGCCCGGATGGCCAGGTCATGCAGTTCTTTATAGACTAACGGTCCTTCGCCGCTGGTTGCTTCCGTAGCGGCACGCTGAGCGATGGTGTCAATGGCTTTCAGATGGACTTTCTTCCGCCTGAGCTGATCAAATAACAGATTTCTGGCAATCCTGAATGCATAGTTCTCGAACGATTTCACCAGTAACAGCTTCTCACGGGTCTTCCAGATCCGGAGGAAAGTTTCCTGTAACAGTTCGTCGGTTTCGTCCCGGTCCTGCGTAATAAATGTGATGGCTACCTGTAAGAAAGGGTAGTAGTGTGTATATAACTGTCCATAAGCATCCCGGTCGCCTGCTGCGGCTGCTCGTACTAAATTATTTTCATTGTCCGGTAGTACGCGTTGAAATGGTAGATGTTCCCTTTGCGTCAATAAAATAAGCGAATATCTCGCAAGATAAGGAATCAAAACTGGCTTTTCTAGTTCATTTTCCGGAAAGTCATCTGATGAGGGAAGATCGCTCCAACAGGATATTTTATATATTCCTTTTATATTTCACTAATTTCAGGCGTTGGATTGGGGGAGCTTGACAAGTATATGAAAACAGGCCAGTGTCTGTTATCGTAACGTTACCCACGCTGCATGCGGACTATTTAAAAACAGTGTCAGCTGATACACCGGCTTGCAGACACCAATCCGGATTATTTAACTATATTGATCTTTATGAAAAAATCACTTCAGGCAATTATTGCCGGAACGTCTTTCGTTCTCGCATCCTGCGGCGCTCCTTCGGGGCAACATACCGGTGCTGACAGTACTGCTACTGCAGATACCTCACTGGGTCCCGTGGAAACTAAAAATCCTAATACTGATTACAAACCGGCATTCCCCGGTCAAACCCGTGTGAATGGGGTGAAGACAACGACTCCCTATGAAGGGACCGTCCTGTCCGACAGCCTGGAAAATCCCTGGGGGATCACCTCTTTACCTGACGGCCGACTGCTGATCACGGAGAAGAAGGGCGTCCTGCGTATTGCTACTATCAGCGGACAATTAAGCCAGCCTATTACGGGTTTACCTAAAGTAAATCCTGACGGACAGGGTGGACTGCTTGGTATCAGGGTAGACCCTGACTTCCAGACTAACCGGATGGTATACTGGGTATTCTCTGAACCACGCCCGGATGGTAACCTGACGGCTGTTGCCAAAGGTAAACTCTCCGCTGATGAGAAAACTATTGAAGGCGCTACCGTGATCTACAGAGCTACGCCTGCCTTCAAAGGCACGCTGCACTATGGTGGAAGGATCGTTTTTGATAAAGAAGGCAACCTTGTTGTAAGTACAGGTGAACGCTCTGATCTGCAGACACGTCCGCAGGCGCAGCAACTGAGCTCTGCCTTGGGTAAGGTACTCCGTATCACCAAAGAGGGTAAACCAGCTGCGGGCAATCCATTTGCTGGTCAGGCAGATGCCCGTCCTGAAATATACAGCTACGGCCACCGTAACGTACAGGGACTGGCCTTCAATCCTGCAACCGGTGATCTGTGGGAAACTGAATTCGGTCCCAGAGGCGGCGATGAACTTAACCGCATCGAGCCAGGTAAGAACTATGGCTGGCCAACCATTACCTATGGTATAGAATACAAGGGCGATAAAGTTGGCGACGGTATCCAGCAGAAAGAAGGTCTGGAGCAACCTGTTTACTATTGGGACCCTGTGTTATCACCCAGTGGTATCACCTTCTATTCCGGTAAAGGCATCCCTGAGTGGAAGAACAACCTGTTCATTTGTGGTCTGAGCAGCATTCACATCGCCAGGATCGTGATCGAGAATAATAAAGTGGTAGGTGAAGAAATGCTGTTACTGAAAGAAGAACAGCGCTTCAGAGATATCACAGAAGGAGCTGATGGGGTGTTGTATGCGGTGACGGATAATGGAAGGCTGTATAGTATTCACAAGAAGTAATGATAAATCAGGAATAGGAAGTTAATATTATAACTGCCTTACTATTGATAAACAGGGGTGTTTCTACATGAAGCACCCCTGTTTGCTTAAAGGTTTTTTTCGCCTTTTTTAGCGGTTGGCGATAGGCATCTTTTCCTGTTATCGGGCCGGCTCAGTTCCTGATTCTTCATTCCTGATCACCATCATGTTCGCACCACACTAATGCATCTGTATCATAACCGATCTCCCTGGCCTTCGCCAGATAGCTTTCCTTCACATGATCAGGGATTGTCGTTTCCCTGGAAAGGATCCACATATATTTAAGATTATTTCCGGCGATCAATGCGTATTTATATTCTCTGTCAATGGCAATGACGTTATACCCGGCATAGAATGGTCCAAAAAAAGAAACTTTTAATCTGCCCATGTCCTCCTCTCTGGCAAATTTAGCTTTCCCGATACTTTCCTTCCACTTGTTCTTTGTGTAATCGTAGCCACGGTTATCGACCCGGATAGCCCCATCTTTCCGCAGACTGTAAGTAGCTGTCACGTTATTCAGGTCTTCTTCATACTTATAGTCCAGGCGGGCTATCTCATACCATTTACCAAGAAACTTGTCGACATAGAAGGGTCTTACAGCTACTGCACCTTTGGGGATGGTGACAGCAGTAGCGGTACTCAGCATCAGCAGACCGGCGCCCGCCAGCAGGGCTACGTGGACTTTATGTATTTTGACCATATTCGGTGGGTTTGAGGTATATAATCAAAATATATGCCTTTCCGACGCTTCGGGTACTGTTTTGTCCGTTTGGTAGTGCCGGCAATCATCCAGACCTGAAATTTGCCCTAACTTTAAACAATGAAAATGACTCCGCTGGTCAGGGAACTGATACGATATTGCTGGGTACTGGCCTTTATTGCTGCGGCATCGGCAGTCGTGTTCATGGTTGTTTTCAGACTGGGAGACGGTTTGCGCTGGGAAGTCATGGCCATGACGGGTTTACGGTCGCTGATCTCCGGATTTGCCAATGTCGCATTGATCTTACTGTTAAGGAAATGGTGTCCAACGCAAACTACCCACCAGGAGCGGACAACCAGGTATATACTCGGATACGTTCTTTCTTTTGTTTTGTTTACGCTGACCGTTCCACTGGAGTCTGTACTGCATCCGTCAAAAATCCATCCGGCATTGCTGGACCGGCTCCCCGGATTACTGGTAGTAAGTATATGGAATAATAGTCTTGTCATTGTCACACATAATCTCGTGATCCTACGTTTTGAAAAAGAAAATGCTGAACTGGAAAATTCCAGGTTGAAGGCTGCCAATCTTGAATCAGCCAACCTGCTGCTAAAACAGCAGATACATCCTCACTTTCTCTTTAATGCACTCAGCATGCTGAAAAGTCTGTATAAAACAGATGTGCCTTCAGGAGAGGCCTACCTGTCCCATCTCGTAAACTTTCTGCGTGCTTCATTATCAGAGCCTCAGTCACGTGTGACCCGCCTGGCTGATGAAATGAAGCTCTGTGAGGACTATCTTGAAATGCAGCGTATCCGTTTTGAAGATGCGATGACCTGTCATATCGATATCCCGAAAGAAGTATTGTCAGATGGTTTTGTGCCTTCCTTTTCAGTACAGTCACTCCTGGAAAATGCGATCAAACATAACGAAGCGACAGAGGCCTCACCACTGTTGATCAGGGTGTTTTACAGAGACGGATGGATCGTTACCGAGAATAACCTGCAGATCAGGAAATACATCGACGCACCCAGTGGTAAGGGGTTGATCAACCTGATAGAAAGATACCGGATCCTTACGGGCGACGATGTGATCATTTCCCAGGAACAACATACATTTGCGGTAAGCATTAAAGTGTTGAGCAATGAAGGTAGTGATCATCGAGGATGAAAAAGTAACAGCAAGAGATCTTGCTCAGACCATCACACAATTGTTTCCGCAGATAACCATAGAGAAGATCCTTGCTACGGTAAAGGACAGCATCAGCTATCTGAGTACAGACAGGACTGCTGACCTTATCTTTTCAGATATTCAGCTGGGCGATGGATTGAGCTTCGAGATCTTCGCGACTGTCGAAATAGATATCCCTGTGATATTCTGCACGGCATACGACGAGTATGCGCTGCATGCATTTAAGGCGAACGGATTTGACTATATTCTTAAGCCTTTTACAAACGAATCCGTCTCCGCAGCGATCAATAAATACATTGCTTTCCGTGGCAAGATCGCTGAACATGTTATTCCCTATAAGGCGCTGGAACAGTTGTTCACCAGTAAAAAGTCAGCAGATGCAGGCGCCGTACTCGTGTACCAGAAGGACCGTATTGTACCGGTAGCGCTGCCTGACATTGCCTATTTTTATCTGAAGAACGGTGTTGTGAACCTGATGACGTTTGAACATAAACACTATGTTGTCAATAAAACAATGGACGACATTGGTAAGATCACCGAATCGCTGTTCTTTCGTGCCAACAGACAATTCCTTGTTAACAGAAAGGCAGTAGTAGACGCCTCGAGTTCCCTGTCCCGTAAACTCACCCTTTCTCTTTCCGTACCCGTGCCGGAAACGGTGACTATCAGCCGTGAGAAGATGCCGCAATTCCTGGAGTGGCTTACACAGCGTTGACACCAGAACATCCCTATCAGACACCTCAGCCCGTAAATTGGCTGTTTCAATATGCTTTCACTCGTCCGCCTGGCTGTATATGCAGATATTTGCGTGTAACAGTAGTGTATACATTACTGTTGCATGCACTAGGTTACAGTTAAGGTAACCGCTAAGGAATAAACACACACTCAATTTTGTAACAGAAGATCAAACATGGCGGCGTACTCCTGCGCCGCCTTTTGTTTGTGTCCCGGCGATTCACGGTGTAGTTTCCGGGCATATTGATTGCTGTGACACGTATCATGTCTGGCTGCTTTCTATCAGTATTAACTGTTGTCGTATAAATCAGTCCATAGGTTTCCATGGCTGGACTGCATCTCCGTTTTCCGGTAAATCTCCTGAGACGTCAGTGATCTTCACCCTCGATACTGGCTTTACGGCAACCCCTGTTCATGCAGGGTAATGATCTCTTTCAACACTTCCATCGCAGTCTGATATCGTTCACGTCCGACGGTTTTCATATACTGCTTCCATAAGAGGATCGCTTCATTCGCTACAAGGTCCTGAAATTTCTGTCCCTCTTCTGTCAGGAACAGTTTCACGGAGCGGCCATCACTGTCGCTTTTTTCGCCCCTTACCATACCCGATGCCTCCAGCTCCCGAACGATCCTGCTGGCAGCCTGTTTGGTCACCCGCATCTTCTCTGCGATCTCATTATTGGAAATACCCTCACTGCCGATATTCATAAAAAAAGGCATGTAGGTCATGTTAAAATCACCATATCCCAGCTGCGCCACATTCCTGCTGCCCCAGTCATCCATCGCTCTTTTTAGGATATAAAGTGTCGCAAACAAGTTGTCTTCTCTGTCTGGTATTCTAATTTTTCCTTTTGTAGCCATACGCGAAAATAATCCTTTTTCCCTGTATAGTCCCTGTTTCAGGGCCGATTCCCGCCTCCTAATAAAAATAATCCAAAGAAAAAAATGGTAAATAGTGTTTACTATATAGTCAACACTGTTTACTTTTGTAACGAAAAAATAATTCAATACAGGAATGACACAGGAAAAAACGCAGCCATCTAAAAATCCGGTAAAGTTTATTGTACTGGGCGTAGCCGGAATAGCAGTCCTCTATTTTGGCGGAAAGAAGATGATTCACGCATATACACACGAAAGCACTGATAATGCGCAGATTGAAAGCAACGCCATTCCTGTATTAAGCAGGGTAGGCGGCTATATTGATACGTTCACCTTACAGGATTATCAGTCCGTGAAGAACGGAGAACTGTTGCTGACCATCGATGATAAAGAATACAAGATCGCTGTGCAGCAGGCTGAGGCTGACCTTGCTGCCGCAAAGGCGGATCTCATCTTTGCTGAAGCGCAGATCACCAATATCGGCTCTAACAAAGACGTGGCATCCGCAGGTGTCAGCGTGGAACAGGTGAACCTGGAAAAGGCCACCCGTGACCTGAAAAGAGACCAGGCATTGTTCAATGACGGCTCCATCACACAGCATCAGCTGGACAACAGCCAGTCTGCCTATAAAATAGCGCTCAGTCAGCTGGAATCTTCCAAAACGAGGGTTACCCAGGTAGTTACCCAGAACGGTACGGCCAATGCCCAGATAGAAAGGGCAAAAGCCAATGTAGCAGTGAAAGAAGCAGCCCTGGAAGCAGCTAAGCTGAAACTCTCCTATACACACGTCATTGCACCAGTGGCTGGCAGGATCGGGAAGACCAATCTGCAGAAAGGACAACTGGTACAACCTGGTCAGCAACTCTTCAGTGTCGTGAACAATGAACGTTACTGGATCGTCGCCAACTTCAAGGAAACACAGCTGGAAAAGATGAAGATAGGTCAGATGGTGAAGGTGGAAGTAGATGGTTATCCTGACAGGGAGATCACGGGTAAGATCACTGAATTCAGCGCAGCGACCGGTGCGAAATTTTCCCTGCTGCCGCCTGATAATGCCACCGGCAACTTTGTAAAGGTGACCCAGCGTGTACCTGTTAGAATTGAACTGGACCATGCAGAAGAACTGAAAGGTATGCTGAAAGCGGGTCTGAGTGTGACGGTGGATGTACAAGTTGATTAAGGCCTAAATAATTCCGGTATGGCGGTAAATAAATTTACACGGGCGATCATTGTGATCACCACTATTTCGGCGGCGATCATGGAGCTGATAGATACCTCCATCATCAACGTTGCACTCAATAATATCAGTGGTAACCTGGGGGCTACACTGGAAGATACATCCTGGGTGGTGACTGCCTATGCAATTGCCAATGTGATCGTCATTCCGATGACCGGATTCCTCAGCCGCTACTTTGGCAGAAAGAATTACTATCTGACATCGATCATCCTATTCACCCTCGCCTCTTATATGTGCGGCTCGTCCTCTTCTTTGTGGATGCTGGTCTTCTGGCGTTTCGTACAGGGTGTAGGCGGTGGTGCCTTGCTCTCTGTCTCACAGGGTATTCTGTTTGATGCCTTCGATCCTGCTGAAAAAGGAAAGGCGTCCGGTATGTTTGGGATGGGTATTGTAATAGGGCCTACCATTGGTCCGATACTGGGTGGTTACATCGTTGACAATTACGCGTGGCCGCTCATCTTCGATATTAATATTCCTTTCGGGATCGTAGCGTCCCTGCTTACCTGGAAATTTATTGATAAAAAGGAAGAGGAGTACAACATCGACAGGAAATCCATTCCTATTGATTATGTGGGTATACTCGCGCTCGCGGCAGGTATAGGTGCATTACAGTATATGCTTGAAAAAGGACAATCGGACGACTGGTTTGAAGATAGCACTATCCGTATCATGACAGCGGTGGCTGTCATCGGGCTGGGGTCCTTTGTCTGGTGGGAACTCAAAACAAAGTCGCCGATCATCAACCTCCGGGTGCTGAAAAGCAGAAACCTGATAGGCAGTAATGTCCTCACATTTGTATGTGGTTTCGGCCTGTTTGGATCCGTCTATCTGTTTCCGCTGATGGTACAGCGTGTCATGGGATATACCCCGACAGAATCGGGTATGTCGATGATCCCGGGTGCACTGGTAACCATTATGGTGATGCCGTTCATCGGGGTATCATTAGGTAAAGGGGTATCACCTATGTTCTTTGTGGTGACCGGTTTCGGTTTGTTCATCCTGCATGGATATACCAGTGCGCAGGCAGCACCGGATGCGAATAAATGGTGGTTTATGTATACGCAGATATTCCGTGGAGTAGGAACAGCCTGTCTGACGGTACCGTTGTTAAGCCAGGCCGTCGTCGGACTGAAACCGCAGGACATGGCCTATGGTATATCGCTGAATAATATGTTCCGGCAGATAGGTGGTGCTTTCGGTATCGCTATCATGAATACCTATTCCACACAGCGTTTTGCGGTACACCGTTCTGACCTGGTGTCCAATCTGCAGGGAAACAATGCACTGATGCATGAAAGAGTGGGAGGCATTGCGCAGGGCCTGATCAGTAAAGGCGTGAATCCTTTGGCAGCCAACACAGAAGGAGCCTGGTCCGGTCTTGACCATGCCATCAGCAACCAGGCTCAGATGCTGGCCTACCTGGACGGGTTCTTACTGGTAAGTGTCTTCTTCGTCTGTACGATCCCGTTCATGTTATTACTGAAAACGGAAAAGATGGATGCAGCAACAAGAGCGAGAATTGCTGCAGAAGCGCATTGATCTTATTTTAAAAATTACATCATGAGAAAAATAATTATCACGTCGCTTTTATCGCTGGTGGCTTTCAGTAGCCAGGCGCAGCAGGCGAACGGCGATCTGAAAGAACTGATCAACAGATCCTTTACTTATTTCCCACGGTTCAGTGAACTGGAGCAGTCGGTAAAGACACAGGAAGAACGGGTGACGTTAAGCAGATCCTATGGCTTGCCGAATGTCGCCGGCAGTGCAGGTTACCGCTATTCGCATCCGGTATCAGAGATGACGATACCAATCAACGGAGAGCTGAACACCTTCAAGATCATGCCTAACAGTAATTATAATACAGGAGTGAATGTCAGTTATGTATTATGGGACTTTGGTGTGGTAAAAGCGAATGTGGAGAGTGCCAAACGTGCGGTGCAGTATGCGAAGGATAACATTGAATATAATAAGTCGCAGATGGCTTACCAGGTAGCGGTGGTGTATTACCAGATCGTTTATCTGCAAAAGGCTATCGCAATACAGGACAGTGTACTGGCCTTCCTGAAAGCGAATAAGGAAGATACAGAAGTGAAGCTGAAGCATGGCGATGCCTTGAAGTATGATGTGTTGTCTATACAATCTACTATTGATCAGGAGAACAATACGCGCATTGACCTGGAAAATTCACTGGCAAAGCAGTATAATCTGTTGCAGTATACAACAGGTGTGAATGTATCTGACGGACAGGCATTCGATTTCCCACCGGCTACCGAAAATAAAGAAGGGGCGTTCATACTTGCACAGCAGAATAACCTGGAATATACGCTGCTGAAAGACCGGGTCAGTCAGTCGGAAGCAGGACTCGAAATCAGTAAGAAAGCAGGGCTGCCATCACTCACTGCGAATGCCAGTACCGGCTTCGCCAATGGTTATATGCCTGATCTGAACCAGTTCCGTTATAACTATGCTGCGGGCGTGACGCTGAGTGTACCCATCTACCAGGGAGCAAGGGCCCGTAAGCAACGGCAGCTGGCAATGAGTGAACTGAAGGAGTCGCAGCTGGCCATGGCCACATTGAACAATATTATACAGAACGATATCAAACAGGCATATACAGACATTGAAAGTAATCAGTCCAGGTTGGTCAACGCAAGGCAGCAGGTAGAAGAAGCAAAAGAGGCACAGAAATTAGCGCAGAGCAGATACAGGAATGGCACAGGTACCAACCTGGAACTGACAAATGCGAGTACGAATGTACAACGGGCAGAAAGATCGACATTACAGTATACTTATCAGCTTTGTCTCGCGCGGCTGGCATTGGCGAGCGTGTTAGGGACAAAGTACTGGTAAATTTTAACAGTTGTAGGTTTAGGTACGGGCGTTTCAGTTCTCTGAGATGCCCTTTTTGTAATCAGGCATGGGGAATCAGGAATCAGGTATTTTCTATCATGCGGTACTGCTACAGGGAATGAGCGTACTGCCCAATTTTGATCGGGAGTGCTCTCTTTTATTAATAGTCTATCAGGATACCTGCTTCCTAATGCTTAGTCCCTAATTTCTAATGAAAGGAAATGAAACGTTGTTTCATATTCTATTTTTACATAGATTGCAACAATGTTTCAATTCCTGTCTTCCAGGAAGTCGTTCCCGTTCTTTAGGCAGGCTGACGCGATGGATTGCGGACCTACGTGTCTGCAGATGATCGCTGCCTGGCATGGGAAGACCTATCCTTTGCAATACCTGCGTAGCAAATGTAAGATCAGCCGGCAGGGTGTCACCTTTGCCGACCTGATAGCGGCTGGTGAACAGCTGGGGTTTAATAGTCTGTCGGCAGAACTGCCCTTCGATGTGCTGGCCGTCAAAGCCCCGTTGCCCTGTATCCTTCATTGGGACCGGCAGCATTTTGTTGTCCTTTACCGGGTGACCAGGCATATGGCCTATATTGCTGATCCGGCATTGGGACACAGTGTGCGGTATACTGTACCTGAGTTGCTGGAGGCCTGGCAGATAGCCGGAAAGCCCGGAGTAGGACGGGCGCTGTTCCTGGAACCACAACCGTCCTTTTATACCGCAGCGAATGTTCCGGCGCCAACGGCCACATTAAAGACATTACTGCCTTACTTAACCCGCCATAGAAAGCAGTTGATACCGGTGGGCATTAGTTTGCTGATAGCGGCTGTATTGTCCTTTTTTACGCCTTTATTGACAGAAGCTGTCGTTGATCGTGGCATCAATCAGCGGGACGTTCCTGTATTGCTCCTGATATGCCTGGGACAGCTGGCATTATTCCTCGGAAAACTGATGGCAGATTTCTTTCGCGCGCGTGTACTACTGACAATGGGGGCACAGATGAGCATTATGATGCTGGAAGCTTTCCTGTTGAAGCTCATGCGACTGCCTTTTTCTTTTTTTGATAACAGGCAGGCGGGCGATAATATGCAACGCGTCACCGACAATCAACGGGTGGAAGATTTTCTGACCACCTCCGCAGTGACCTTTGTGATGTCACTGATGATAGTACTGGTGATGGGTGGAACATTACTGTACTACAACTGGCTGATCTTCCTCCTGTTTGCTGCAGGGGCCACGGCCGGTATTGTATGGACAGGCGCCTTTGCGGAAAGACGCGGCCGGCTGGACCAGAAGCGGTTCAGGGTATTATCGGCGAATCAGGATACCCTGCTGGAGATCTTTTCTGCTTTCCAGGAGATCAGGCTGACAGGAAGTGAACAACTGAAAATAGGACAATGGACGGATCTGCAGCAAAAGTCTTTTGCGGTGAAACTGGAAAGTCTGAAGCTGGACCAGTTCATCCAGGGTACCGGATTATTCATCAACGAAACCCGGAACCTGGTCATTACCTGTTTTACAGCGATACTGGTAGTGCAGGGACAGCTTACATTAGGGGAAATGCTGGCGATCACTTTTATCTGCGGACAACTCAATACGCCCGTCGCACAACTGGCCGATTTTATACGGGCCATGCAGAACACGAAATTCAGTCTGCAACGTATTGCAGAGGTACATCATGAGGATGATGAGGACCCGGTACAGTCAGATACAACCGCTCCATACATGGGCGGGAGAGATCTCCGCCTTTCCAATGTATTCTTTCAGTACGGTAACAAATACGCTCCTGTTGTATTGAACAATATTGCGCTGACCATACCGGCCGGAAAGATGACGGCCATTGTCGGCATGAGCGGGAGCGGGAAGACCACCTTACTGAAATTGTTATTGAAATTCTATCAGCCTTCTGCGGGAGAGATCTTTGCAGATGACCAGTCATTCACCGACATTACAGCTGCCGCATGGAGAGCGAACTGCGGCGCCGTAATGCAGGATGGATATGTATTCCGTGATACGATCGCCAATAATGTTTTCGGAGGTGCTGATGACAGAAATCATGACCGCATGGTCGCCGCCTGCAAGATGGCCAACATCCATACGTTCTTTGCTGCCATGCCTTTCGGCTATGATACCATGATCGGGAAGGATGGCTACGGTTTAAGTGAAGGCCAGACACAACGCCTGCTCATAGCGCGTCTCATCTACCGCGATCCTCCCTATATTTTTCTGGATGAAGCGACCAACTCACTGGACGCCAGCAATGAACGGTCTATTATTAATAATCTAAACGGGTTCTTTCATGGAAAGACGGTTGTGGTAGTCGCACATCGGCTTAGTACGGTGCGACATGCAGATCAGATACTGGTAATGGATAAAGGGCGTATCGTCGAATCGGGTACACATGAGACATTGACGGCTGCCGGTGGCGCTTATTACGGGCTTATTAAGAACCAGCTTGAACTGGGTAAGTAGAAATTTTTGTTACACCTGAAAATACCTTCCTATGGCACTCAGAATATTTCCGCATGTGCTGATACGCTATGCGGGCATGCCACTCCATGTATTGCATACGGCCGCGTTGCCGGATATGGAAAAGAACATCCGTGCTGTTGCACAATGGGAAACGCAGCTGCGCCAGCAGAAGAACGCTGTTTGTGAATTACTATATACTGCCATTAACCGGGAGACCGATGGCAGGAAAAGGCAGCAACTCCTGCAGTTGAAGCGTAATATCTTTAATGACAAACTTCTGGCAGTGCTATCAGCCGAAATGCCTCATGAGGTACAGGTGTACCTGCAGCAGATGAAAGATCGGGAGAAAAGCATACAACAATGGCAGCAGGACATTCATACAAATATCATTGCCGCCAGGGAGGCATTGCAGCAGTATGTTCAAACGGAGTCATTGCGCAGGGGTATTTTGTTATCAAGCCCGGTGTTGTATGAACAGCTGAATAATTTTGCGGCAGCGGATAGCCGGCAGTTCAAAAGCCGCGAGCTTAAGAATGAATATAGCCTATTGCGGTATCTCAGTCGTATGGCGGCAAAAACCTCTCCGTTCAGCACCTTCACCTACATCGGTAATGGGCAGTTGGTAAAGCAGGTTGACAAGACAGATGCGGGGCAGGTGCACAGCAGCATACGACTACATAATGGATTGTTCAGCTATCTCCGGTTACTAATGGTGCATCATCCCGTGCTGAATGAAACAGTCCTGCTAAAATTAAATGTGACTGCAACGCTGGAGCGCGATGAGTTGCATTTCCTGGTGAACTACTTTAATGTGGAGGCTTTCCAGCGACTGCCGGCCAGGAACCTGCCGCTATGGTTGTTCCATTATCTGAAGGATCATAATGCGGTGGTGAATATCGGTCAGCTGACGGATCATCTGTGCACACAGATAGCAGACACAGACAGGACGGTGATCAAATCGTTTCTGTTGAAATGTGTGCTGAACGGATTGCTGGAGCCATCTATTGGCTGCTCGGGTATCGATCCCGAATGGGACAGGCAACTCCTCTCATTCCTGTCGCCATATACAACAGTGCCGGAGGTAAGTCGGGTACATACAACCTTAACTGAGCTACAGCTGATCAGGGAAGCCTATGCTATTGCTGATGCCAATAGAAGGCGTCAACTATTGCAGCAGGCATCTGTTATGCTGAATGAACTCTTTCATGGGTTACAGCAAGAGGCCGGACTACCGGATGAAATGCCTGTTGAAGAAGGCGCTTTCCGGTTATTTCGCTTTCAGGCCCGCCGGTTCCTGCCGCAGGATATATTTTATGAGGATACCTACACGAAGCAGTCCGGTAGTTTATCCGCAGAAAAAGTGGCTACGTTCATGGAGGAAATTAGCCAGCTGTGTGGACTGCTGCGCCCATTAGATGCATTACAGGAAGAACGGGAACACATGCGGACCTTCTTCCTGCAACAGTATGATACAGGAACAACCATACCGGTCATACAGTTCTATCATGATTATTACCGGTTTGAGAAGAAGCCTGCCGCCGGCCAGGGGCCAAAGAAAGAGGTCCCCCCGATCATTTTGCCGGAGACATTACAAACAACCCTGGATAATGACACCGTTCATATTAACGCAGGAAATGAAATGGTGTTATCAGCTACTAATGCGGGAGGCGTGTTTGCACAGTTCTATCAGGAGGGTGGGCAATTGCAGGGTGTTGTAAATGCCTTGTTACCAGGTATGGGAAAAGTAGCAGGACGTTTCCTGCACTTGCTGACACCGTCAGTGACAGAAACGTTCAAAATATGGAATGAGCAGTTGCATGTAGAGAAGCTGCTGCTGGAACTCAATGATGGGTCGGTGTTCAATGCAAATATACATCCACCATTGTTATCGTACGAGGTATGTATGCCCGGCGGCAATAATATATATGCACCGGAAGCGCAGGTCGCCTTACAGGAGATAGTGGTGCGTTATAATCAGGCGGATGATGCCTTGGAACTATTTCATATTAAGCAGCAAAGAGTCGTGTATGCGTATGATCTGAGCCTTGAGTCTTTTTATAACCGCTCTCATTTTTACCGGTTACTGGCACATTTCAATGAAGAGCAACGGGTTCCCGTGAGAGGCCTGATCAGCGCCATTGACCGGCAATACATGGACAGCTTTTCTCCGGATGATGATATACAGGTACGTCCGCGTATACGTTTTGGAAAACAGGTGATATTGAGGCGCAAGGGATGGTTACTGAAGACATCCGGCATACCTGTTTGCGGACAGGAGGAGTCGAACGCGGCTTATATCATACGGTTAAATATGTGGAGAGTGCAGCATGGACTGCCTGAGCAGTGTTTTTTATTCCTGCAATCGCCTTACATACCTGTGTCTGTCGCGTCGCAAAATAAATTACAGCGGGATGATTACAAGCCACAGTATATGAGTTTCGGTCATCCTTTGCTGGTACTGTTGTTCAGGAAACTGCTTTCGCGGGCAGGGGAATGGTGTTACCTGGAAGAAATGTTGCCCGCAGCTGCACATGTAGATGCAACCGGGGAAGATGGTATTGTGAAGGAGTATCTATTACACTGGTATAACTGGTAGCGTATGCAAACAGTATGGTTATCCGCACATCTTTTCTATGCTGGTGATTTACATGTATTACTCCGTGAGCTGGTGATCCCTTTTCTGAAAGACAGGGGCTGCCCGGCTTTTTTTATCCGGTATGGTGAAGGTGGTTTACATATCAGGTTGAGGTGTCAGCTTAAGGTATCGGATGTAACCGGGGTACAGGTAGCGCTGTTAGCGATGGAGAACATATTTGAAGGACTGACGGTCCGGTTTACAGACTACATACCAGAAATTAACCGGTACGGTGATGCACGTAGTATAGGTTGGGCAGAACGACAGTTTGTAGCATCTTCCAGGTACGTGCTGGAGGTATTATCTGCCGTACCGGAATGGTCTACATCGGCTGCATTGATACAGGCACTCCGGATGAATATTGCTATGGCGTGGGCATTAGAGACAGCTGAAGAGGAAATAACAGCCATCTGCAGCCTGTTCATTAAAAGCTGGGTGCGCCGTTTACTTGATCCGTCTAAACCTGCAGGAGAACAGGAGATGTATTACACTGGTTTAATGGAAGCGCGGTTTAATAGTTATGCGAACGTCTTATTGCCGGCGGCAGGCGGTATATGGCATGCATTGCGGAATGAGAACGCGGACAGTTCTTTGCAGGTATTTGCCGAAGAGAACAAACATGTTTTCAGGCAGTACCGTGGGTTAGGATTTGATACCAGTAAGATGCGGGATATTGTTGGCAGTTGTATGCACATGGGGCATAATCGCATGGGGGTATCCAATCTGGATGAAGCCTACATTATGTTCTTTACGCTAAAATGTTTGCAGTATGTCTATGCAGGAGGATAAGCAGGTCATACTACAGGGCCTGTATGAGCTGGCCGCACGGCTGCTACCTGTTATGGACAAGCAGCAGATGATCTATGATCTGGGGCAGCCCGGTGTTTCAGTAGATCTGTTTAATGGGAAGGCAGGAGTGATACTGTTTTATTTGCGGCTGGCTGAATACGATCCCGCTTATCTGCAGGTGGCCTTGTCCGCTGCGGACGTGCTATTATCCCATCCGGCTATATTGCAGCAACAGTACTTTACGTTGTATACAGGCGCTACGGGCTTGTTATACCTGTGCATCGTGCTGTACGAAGCGACCGCATATGAGCAATATCTGGAACGCGCGCACGAACTGGCAGCTGCTTTTGAATACGGGATTTTAAACCAGGTGATACAAGATGATCTTATCAGCGGACATGCAGGTAATTTACTGGTGCTGACGAGGCTATACAGTTATAAAAGAAAGGCCGGTTTATTGTCATTGATACAGCGACTGGCGGACAGGCTAGTAGCGCATGCCAGGATCGCATCACAGGGTTTACGCTGGGGACACCTGAAGAGATCATATGATTGCCTCACAGGTATGTCACATGGTGCTTCCGGTATCGGTCATGCATTGCTACAGGTGTCTGCGTACTTTGGGGATGAGGAACTACTATCCCTGGCGCTACAGGCATGGGCCTATGAAATGACGTATTATGATCCGGACAGGAGGAACTGGCTGGACCTGCGTTTAACAAGTACTCACCTGCAGGAAGCGGATGTTGTGCACTGGCGGCTGGAGGATTTCAGGAAGTATATCAGTGATGTGAACGCGTGGGCGCATGGTGCTGCTGGTGCAGGACTGGCACGCTTACATGCCTGGAAGGTGACTGGCGATCCAAACTTCGCAGAGGAATGTGAGCAGGCGATCACACGCTGTCTTGATGACCTGGTTACTTTGAAGAGAGGTGATTTTACGCTATGCAGTGGATATGCCGGAGTGGCGATGTTCGTGTTGGAAGCAGCAACTTCACTGAACAGACCCTCATTGCGGGAAGCCGCACAGCAACTCGCAGTGAATGCGATTAAGTATTATGGAGAACATCGCACCTACAATAGTTATATCAGCAATGCAGATAGTGATCCCGGGCTCTTTTCCGGATTGGCGGGGGTAGGATATCTGTTTGCCAGTGTATTGCTGCCTGACAGGAGGGAACATATTACGGCGCCATTGATCGGCATACAGCGTAATGATCAACCTTTATATGCGCCAGGGGAACTGAGGCGCCGGTTGTTTGACCGTTATTATGCCAGGACCCTGGCAAAGTTAGTGGACCGATCCCTGAAAATAGATATGGATATTCATTCCCTGGAGCAGCTATTAAAGACATTGGGAGGGGAGGATGATACTTTTACCTATGAGTACAGCCTTACTCAGGTTTGGAAAACGCATCGTGGATCTTGGGCGTATACGCAAAGAGCGATGATACTGGCAGGCATTAATGATCAATTGCGGCGCGAGACGGACATTGTCCTATTAGATACCGTGTTTGAAATTGTACAGGGAGTGGAGGTCTGTACTACAGCACAGCCGATGCATCCGGTTGGCGAAGAAGACAAGGCGGACACGGAAGGGTATTATTATATTCATTATGCGCACCCGCAGGGTGTAAATACTTTTCCTGTCAGTCGCTTTACTGTCGTACTGCTTACTGCTATCGGGTATTCGTTACCGCTCGGGCAACTTGTAAGGGATATGCTGCATCCAAAGACAGATGTATCGATAGCTTTACTGCAGCAGATCGTATTAGCACAGATAAGACGCTTACTGCAAGAAGGATTTATTACAAAGCAATAAAAGGGGTGGCTCTGTATATATGAGCTACCCCTTTATGAGCTATATTTTTGGAATGTGCTGTATGGTCTTATTGCGCCAGGAACCCAACTACTTCTTTCACGAAAGCGTCAGCATTCTGGAACAGCGCCGCGTGTGCTGCATCCGGATATACTACCAGACGGGCATTAGGTAAATGCTGTGACATATTGATAGCGTTCTCCACAGGAACAGGTAAGTCTTCTTTACCCTGTGCAATCAGTACCGGAATGGTTACTTGCTTTAACTCATCCAGTGCAGCCGCATTTGGTTGCGCCCAGCCTAATACTGCCTGTACCGCAGCTCCCGCACTTTCCTGGCTAACAGCTGGATCGCGGTCGGTGGTGCGTTCGTGTACCCTGTTCCAGGATGCAGTACCCGCTTTTATACTTGCGTCAGACTTTGTAAATCCGAAGAACAGGAAGTTCTGTTCCGGTGTCAGCCCAGCACCTGCTGCCAGTAAATTAGTCAGGTTGGACAGACCTACGGCGCCTTTGGGGCCTGTACCAGTCAGGATCATTTTTTTGATCAGTTCAGGTTCAGTCAGCGCGACCTGTTGGGCGATAAAGCTACCGAGTGAGAAGCCTAATAAATTTACTTTCTTCAATCCCATGGCTTTGATAAAGGTAGTGGCGCCTTTAGCCATATCTACAATATTATTGGGAGTTGTACCTGTTGATGCGCCTACCCCATCCAGGTCCACCAGTATCACTTTGTAGTTCTGTGCGATACCATTGGTAACAGCAGGGTCCCAGTCATCCAGTGAACTACCTAATGGCGATAACATTAGAACAGGCGTACCTGACTGGTTGCCCAGTTCACGGTAAGCATATTTTGTACCACCAGCTTCGATGAATTTCGTTTTAGCAGTCTGGTTACTCGTATTGTCGGGTGCTGCCGGTTCACTTTTCGAGCAGGAAATAAGGCCAAGTGCGATTACAGCTGTGCTGATGAGGGTTTTGATCGTTGTCATGTGTGTTGTTGTTTTGATGGTTCAAAAGTCGATCGACCCTGGATGAAAGTCACGGAGAAATACCGTTAGGTGGACAAATTGGAGGGGCAATCGGGCAGATCGCATATCCAAAATAAAACGGGGTGTCTCTTTGTTGTAAAGAGACACCCCGTAGATGGTTTACCGTTTATTATGCGCAGATAATAGTGGTGCACAGGTGGCCTTCGTCATCTGTAGCTACGGTATGTGTAGGATGGCTTTGTCCTGCGAGACCACCAGCCAGACGAGTGTTCATTTCGCTGTCAATGCTGGTTACAAAGCTTTCAATTTTAAGATCATCAATGCTCAGTTTGATCTGGGATACCTGATTGTCTTTCATAAAATAGTATTTAATAGTTATGCCTACTGTTATGGGGTTTCGGCTTATCCCCTTATTGCGCAATGTTTTTATAATCTGATGCCAGCAAATATTTTACAGGAGAGGGGAGCACCCTCGATGTAGTAGTAGGTGCGTACGCCTTCTTTTATTGATCCGACCAGCATGTCGCCGCTGGAGAAGTACCGTCTATTGGTCAGGTTGTCTGCTATAAGGCGTACATACCATTTACCATGTGTGTAGGCTACGCCACCGTCGAACTTTGTATATCCTTTCAGGTCAAAGTCCGGTGTGTAGGTGGCCGTCTTCGTGACTGTCGTATGTCCGAGACTGATGCTGATCCTGGAGATCGCTGTCAGTGGTATGCTATACTGTGCCCAGCTGTTGATGACCTGCTCAGGTGTGAAGGCCAGCTTGTTACCTTCATTTTCCTTGCGGGTGTCTTTACTGGTGATAGCATGGATATAGGCATAGTTGGCGGAAACAGTGAGCCTTTCGGATATGCGGCCGGTGACATCTGCTTCCACACCAGTGCTGGTTGCCTGGCCGATCTGTCTTCTGAAACCGGGGTGTTCAAGGTCGGAGACGAGCAGGTTGTTTTTGATGATCCTGTATCCTGCAATACTGGTAAGAAGGCGCTGCCTGAACCACTCTTTCTTCAGGCCTGCTTCTATACTGTTCCCCCGTTGCGGATCAAACCTGTTGCCGCTGGCATCTACGCCAGACTGTGGGATGAACGACTGGTCGTACATGGCATACACGGCCAGGGAGCTGCTCAGGATGCGGGTAATGCCAAGTCTGGGAGAGAAGGCAGTTTCATCCCGTTGTGGTTGCCTGCTATTAATGGTAACAGGTGTATTGATGGTGAACCGTCCCCCGTAGTTGAATAGCCAGTTAGTGTAGATACGGCTGGTACTGTAGAAGAAAGCCGAGGTCCAGTTGTTCTCCCTGACTATCAGCGCCGGTTTGCCAGTCACTTGTACACTGTCCTTATTCAGACCATATGCAGGATGTGTCCTGTCAAATGTGAAGGCATATAGTCCATAGGCGTTGACGTAATGGTCTTTGCTATAGTTGTAGTCGAGTCCTGCAAAGACAGTATGTTCAATATGGCTGCCGGTTTTGAATTTTCCGCTGATATACGCCTGTACAGCCGCTACACGTCCGGTTATCTCATTATGTACAGGCAACCGGCGTGTCACGTTAGAGCTGTCAAAGTTCACCAGAGAGTAGTTGTCTGATATAAGATACCATACATTTGTGGAGTTGACAGTATACTTGGATTGTATAGTCAACCGCAGCTGCTCATTGAACCGGTGATGGAAAGCCAGTCTGATATGCTGAGAACTGGATCCTGATTGTGGCAGATGTGGATCGCCAGCATAGTTACTGCCGATCCGGTCTTTTAATACTTCACCTTCAGTGCCGATCTTAGTTACACTACTGCCTCCATCTGATCGCATGTCTATGAGGTTGTATTCTGCCAATACATAGGTATCAGGATTGAAGTTATAGCGGACCACCGGCGCAATGACGTATTTCTTTGTCTGCAGAAAGTCCTGGAAACTCTGCTGCTGCTGCCATACACCATTCAGCCGGTATGAAAGGCCTTTGTCCTTCGTTATACTGCCAATATCAGCAGAGGCCCGCCAGAGACCGAACCCACCGCCAGCCAGTTCCAGTTGTCTGATGCGTTGCGCTTTGGGTACCTTGGTGGTGATGTTGATACTACCTCCCGGATCGCCGGAAGAGATGAGGAAGCCTGCGGGCCCTTTAATAAAGTCAACCCGTTCAATTAAAGCAGCATCGTCAACAATAGCGCCCATCGTACTACGTTGCGGCATACCATTTATATAGGTCTCAGCATTGAATCCCCGCATCATGACAGTAGCGGAGGCGTCGAAAACGGAACTGTTGTAACCGATCTTTACGCCACTGGCATTGCGGACAATATCCTTCATGTCAATCCCCCCCTGTTCCCTGATCAGGTCAGCTGTTACACCCGTTATATTCTGTGGTATTTCAAGCAGTCGTCCTTCGAGTCTTAACACCGGTGACATACTATCAGCCTTCATACTTTTTTTACTTTCCATTACCTGAAATTCCTTCAGGTGTTGTTTGCGCAGGCTGTCTGCCTGCTGTTGGGCCTGTGTTTGCAGGACGAAAAGCGATAAGCAGCAGGAAATAGGTATTGATGTTTTCATCAACATAAATGTTTGTAATAATTGGTTTAAATACGGTGTTTCAGGAGTTTCTTTTCCAGTACCACTGTTCCTGCCAGTAGTAGTATAATAGCAAGTGACAGCATATAGCAAATCCCCCAAAACCATTGCCGGCTGCTATCTGAAGAATAGGAATGATCGTAGACGGGCATTGATCTGTAATCATCCGCCGTAAATGGTTTGTTATTGAAGTGGAATGGATACAGGAACGATTGCCATCTTTTCCGGAATAGCGCCGCCTGTGAGTTGAAGTGGTCATAGTCACTGACGTCCGTACGGGCGATGCTGTTCAGCAATGCCTGCGCATAGACCGGTGGGTCATACCGGTATGACGCAACGAGCAGCTGTAGGTCATGTGCCTGTATCGTTCTGACGCTGGAAAGTTCTCGTTGCATCCGCCTCGATACCACTTCATAATAGGCCATCATGCGGCGGGTGCTGCCCGTACTGGTATCGTAGGCATTGGCATTACGATAGACAGGATAATAGGTATAAAAGCTATCCAGCAATTGTTGTTGTGGCCAGTCCCACGTCTCCCATTCAATTTCCCGCTGACGCGATGCGTAGTTAGCTGTATGGTTGTCGGCATCCTGGTGATCGAGCCGTAAATGAAGCAGGGAAGGAAGTACCATGAGGAGTAACAGCCAGGTGCATAACATTGTCATCATATTAAGGACAGCGCCGGCATTCCATGACAGGATAAACCAGATGATACCTGTCCACACACCCAGGTAGGCTCCACTGACCGCCAGCCAGGCTATTGTTTCCCTCCCGGGCAAACTGCCTGTATATATTATACTGATGAGTAGAATAATGACAAGGCAGCACATGATTAGCAGATATCTCAGCAATAGGCGGAAGAAAAGGATGCCGGTAATGCTGCCTTTCTGTGTTACGAGCAGCGATAGCGTGCCTTGTTCTTTTTCCTGTGCGAGCAGGTTGTAGCTGATGCAGATCAGTGCGAGCGGCAACAGGTAGATGATCAGAAAGGAAACGTCAAAGCTGCCGGCCAGCAGGTGCTGTGGATTGTTGACTTTTTCTTCAGCAGGGATGTACTGCTGTTTAATGGTCACGGGGATGTAGTAGGTAGCGATATCGCTCATGCCTGTAGCCAGCACAGAGAAGGCTGTTGGCGGATGTATCGCTGTCCTGTGTAGTTTATAGTCAATCACTGCCGGATGTGTAGCCGCCAGGTACGTTGCTTTTCCTTCTGGTGAAGCCGTGTCGGCATGCAGTCCGCTATATAACTTTTCGTAGGCGATCGTATAGTCCCTCCGGATACTGTCCAGGGTGTTCAGCTGGCTTGTACGGCGGTGATGACCGAACGAAAGCGCGGCCATTCCCGCTGATATGATGATCAGTACCAATACAGGTAATGTGCCTGTCCGGAGCAGCATACGGAGTTCGAATGCAATGATCTGTAACCAGGTATAGATTTGATTATTCAACGCTCGCATAGTGTGTGATAATTTGTAACAGGCAAATAGAAATTATCAGCCATGCCAGTAAGGCCGCTATCATAGGCCATTGATGCTGTAGCACGAATCCAAGCTCCGGCGGTGTGTATTGAAAAGCTGGCATAGTACGGTAGAATGCGGTGGTGGCTGCTACCTGCTGCGCATCTTCCTGCTGACTCGCTGTTGCAAGCAGGTGATTCAGCCGCCGTATGAAGTCATTCCTGTAAGCGCTGGCGGCTTTATAAAAGTGCTGTTGCTGTAGATAACCAGTACCACACAGATCCATAGATATACTATGGACGGCCATATAGGGATCAATAAAGGCCAGGTAAGAGTTAAACGTATTCTGAGCCTGTATAATGCTATCTGTTTTGGCGGCATAGGTATCATAGACCATTTGTGTATAGTCTTCGCTGGCTTGCATGAGAATGGCGTTCAGGTTCACGGGAAGCTGCTCTATACTTTCAGCATGGTATTGTTGGAGTGTTGCATCAATGACCTGTTGTTGCCGTTGTTCCCGGGAAGAGTGACCATCAATGCCGGTTTTGATCGCTTTCTCTATTTTTTCCTGTAGCCAGTACCGGGAGGGTAAAGGGTATTGTTCCGCAGCTATACCAGCGCCCAGGCGTGGCACCATGATATTCCAGCAAAGCCAGATACCTGTCAGCAGGAGAAGTGATTGCCGGGCGTTCCGCGCGAATGCAGATACAGCTACTGCCAGTAGTACAAAGATGCTGACGTAGATGGCATAGATAAGGATCAATAACAGCAACCGCATGTAGGTGGAGATAGTTGTTGTATACAGATCACTTATGAACAGTAAAGGAAGATACATCAGTAAACTCACCAGCAGTATTCCGTTAATGGCGGTGAGCTGATATTTTACTTTACTCCGGATAATATGTGTCTGTGTGGATCCCTGAATGAGGAGTAGTTTTAATGTTCCGGTGCTTTTTTCCTGCAGGTAACTATTGTAGCAGGCAAAGATGATCAGCAGCGGCAGGAAGAGCAATAGTACGTTAGCAGGCGTGAGTGCTCCGAAACGAAGATATGTGTCCGCAACCCGTAATGCAGGAGTGGCCATGCTATGCTGCTGGTGCGCCTCAATACGTAAGGAAGAACCTGTAAAGTGTTCCATTCCGTTATCAAAGCTGCTCAGCAGGGACACCGGTTTAAATATATAGGTACCAAAATGAGCCGCACTATGCGGATCACCGGTTTGCAGTTGTTCCCATTGCTGCCGGAAATGCAGATTGGCAGTCTGACGTGCCCGCATAGTCTGGGCCGCCTGGTGATGTGTCCGCGCAAAGGCAATACCCATCAGCAGTATCATTATGAGCAGGGCGGCAGGTAGCGTATAGGTACGCAGTCCCGTCAGCCACTCTTTGGTTGTGAGTAGTAGCAACATGTTCATGAAATATGTATGGTAAAGTCAGACGGTGCGCATGTGCTCCATATAGATGTGTTCCAGGGTATAGTGATCAACTGCATCTGCTTCCATTGAGGTGATCAGCCGTCCGTTTTTCATAATACCTATATGTGAGGCTACTTCTCTGGCACGGTACAGATCGTGTGTAGCCATTAGTACGGCCCGTCCTTCATCACTAAAGCGCCGGAGAAGTGCAGAGAATTCGTTACTTGCATGCGGATCCAGTCCGGAGGTAGGTTCATCCAGCAGGAGGGCCGCTGCACCCTTGGCGGTAGCAATAGCAATACCCACTTTCTGACGCATACCTTTGGAGTATGTTTTAACGCTTCTGTTGACAGCATTTTCGGGTACACCAGCATCATACAGTAATTCAGTATAGTGATCGCGATGGAGATGCTTACCCGTCAGTGAGTGAAAGAATACAAGATTTTCCAGTCCTGTCAGGTGCGGATATAGCATGACTGTTTCCGGAATGTAGGCAATATGCCGTCTGGCTTCGTTAACTGACGCTACAACATCAATGCCATTGACCAGGGCACTGCCTTCCGTTGGCTTGAGGAAGCCAAGGAAGCAGTTGATGGTAGTCGTCTTGCCTGCACCATTAGGTCCCAGCAAACAGTATATTTCACATTTTTGTACAGTAAGGTCAAGCGCATGCAGCGCTGTATGCCGGCCAAATCTTTTGGTCAGCGCAATAGCTTGCAACATAGCATTATAGGAATGCGGTTATAAAGGGGATGTCAGAAAAGTGTGTGTAGCGTTAATTACGGGAAGTGGGAGGGCCTCTGTCCGGCTGCGTATCTTTAAACAGCTGAGAAGGTATATATAGATATGGTGTGTCTTCAGTGATATAATAAAATGCGGGCTCCTGTATGGCCGGTATCAATGGTACTACCGCATCTTTGGAAAGATTGTAATCACAGATCGTACAGTCATGCGTATGGTGTAGAGCCGGTGTGGAGGTCGCCGTTTTACACTTTACAGAAATGGTGTCATGACGATGGAAAGCTTTCACGCCCTGTACATACACTAATGCGGCCATGAAGAGAAAGGCCGTTAGTTTTTGTATGAATGTATGTCGGGTTGAACGCATAGCATAAAGATATATAAATGTAACTATGTTGCAAAAAAATAAAAGAGATATTTTTTCAGGAACATCGCCTGATCGTAAGGTCTTTATTGTGCATAAGCGTTTAATGCTGTCAGTGCATCACTGATCTTTTTTGCCCAGCGAGCCTGTGCGTCGGCATTCAGGCCGTGTTGCGTTTCTGCGTCGTACAAGGTTTGTTGCTCACGGTACAGATCATACGTTTGTAGGAAAGCTTCTTTTGAGATGCTGGTGGCACTGGCGGGTGTTAGCGCTGCGATAGCCAGTGTTTTTCGCAGACTTCTGGCATATGCTTCACAAAGGTCGAAATGTAATTGTTCATGCGCGAGGAGGGAGGGACTTTGCTGCCCGTCTCTTACGCTGCTCTGGTAACAGATAAATTCACTGGTAACGGTTACATTGGCTTTACCCGGTGCGTGTAAGGTATCTACCCGGATGCCGAAGCGGCAGGAGGTCCTTGCGCCGACATTAAGCTGACGGATCGTATTGGGATTGCCTTTATAATCATCCCAGGTTAATGGCCTGTCCGGACTCCAGGTAAATTTACGTTCATATGCTTTGGGGTCGTCTACTTTATACAGGTAAGCGCTGATCTGGTCACAGCGATGTTCCCTGTCAGGTGTACTATAGCTGGTTATTTTAATAACATTGGCGCCACGGGTCCTGGCAGTCTGTTTCATTCGCAACAGGATGTCATCGTATGCACAGGCTGGAGCGATGGTATTGTCTGTTGAATGCAGGACACCGGCTTTTTGTCCGCTGCTGAAACGGTCTTCTTTCTCCAGTACCAGCACGAAAGCGGTATCAGGAAGGGGAGACAGGGAAGTATATTCCACAGTGCGGAGTCGGGGAGAACAGGCAATGATGCAGATGGCCGGTAAAAGATAAAGTAGTTTTCTCATGAATGAATCAGCTATTAATCGTCTGTCGGGGGTGGTATAGCAGTAATCAGTTCATTGTAAGGTACAGAAAATATGCCTGATCTCATCCGGTCATCTGCGGATGTGCCTAAGCTGTCTGCAAAGTATGACTGATCAGTCGTTTCTTACCGAAGGCTATCAGCAGCAATAAAGTGAGTGTTGTACATCCGAACATGACACCTGCCATTACAACAGCCGTACCATTGAATAAAAAGCTGACCAGCCAGGAGGCCACAACGCCTGCGATCATCTGTATAGCGCCTAATACAGCGGATGCTCTCCCTGCTGCTGCTGTGAAAGGCTGTAGTGCCAGGGCAGTCGCATTCGGATTGATGAAACCAAGGCAGAAAAGGAAACTGAACGTCAGGCACAGGGTGAGTGGCGCACCGGCTATGTTCAGCGTGGTGGTGACCAGCAGTAGTAGACCTGTTATAAACAGGGCAATACCAGCGTAATAGGTAATTATCAGACTCTCATATTTCTTCAGCAGCACCCGGTTGATCTGGCTACCGGATATGAGTCCACAGGCATTTAATGCGAAGGCCCAGCTGTAAGCCGTGTCACTGAAGCCAAATTTATGCATGAATACAAAGGGAGAACCGGCTATATACGCATACAGCCCCGCGTAGCTGATACCACCTGCGAAGGTGTATACCAGGAAGGTTTTATTTTTCAGTACAGCATTGTACTCGGGCAAGATGTCTTTCAGGCGCATAGAGACCCCGGGATCGGCTTTTTGGGTCTCCGGCAATAATGTATAGGCGGCCAGGATCAATCCCAGTGAAATAAGCCCCATAATGCCAAATACCCATCTCCAGCCGGCCAGTGTATTCACCATACTGCCAAGGGTGGGTGCGATGATAGGGGCTACGCCCATGACGAGTACCAGTGTTGACAGGACCTTCGCGGTATCTTTTGCGGGGAACAGGTCCCGTACCATAGCCCTGCTGGCCACCATGCCTGCACAACCGCCCAGTGCCATGAACAGGCGTACGGTTATCAGCATATTGATATGAACCGAAAAAGCACAGGCCAGTGCCGCCAGCAGGTAGATCAGTAAACCGGCATACAGCGGTTTTTTACGCCCGAAACGATCGATCAGGATGCCATATATCAGTTGACCGGTACAAAGGCCCGCATAATAGCTCGTAAGCGAATATCCGACATGTGCCATATCCGTATGCAGGGAGGCGGCGATACCGGGGAAGGCAGGCAGGTACATGTCGATCGAGAACGGACTGAGCGCAATGAGCAGTCCCAGGATGATGATAATAGTGTTACGGTTGTTTTGCATATTGTCAGCTTAATTCGATACAAAGTTCGTCAGCCGGCGGTCCGGTAAAGGATACTTTTGCGTATATTCCGGATACAAATAGAACATGGCAATCCTGCTTTGTCCCGGTTGTAAGCTGAAATCCTGTTTCCGCAGGATATTTTTTGAACATTGTCAGTATCATGAAGCGTATCGATAAATATGAAGGATTGTATGGGGAACGTGCACCGAAACCTGAGACAGGTTACCTGTATTCAGAACTGCTGTGTACCCGTAGCCGGGAATACGACTGGTATATTGAGCCGCATGTTCATCCTGCGTTATACCAGCTGTTTTTTGTGGAAATTGGTCATTTTACCTTCTTCGAGGCGGACCGGCAGCGACGGCTGGCAGCCCCCTGTCTGATACTGATCCCGCCCATGGCCCTGCATGGATTTGACTATGAGTCGAAGGCCGACGGGCATATTCTGACATTGTCGGACGTGATGGTCGATACCCTGTTTCCCGGAGAGACGTTAACGCCGATGCTCACCGGTATACGTTGTTTCAATGATTTCAGTGGTCCCTATACGGCTACAGCTATACAGGCACTGATGCAGGCGGTAGGCATTGAATTGTTCAATGATCAGCCGGAAAAGCAGCTGATGTTACGTGCCTGTCTGCAGCAGCTTTTTCTGGCAGTTTACCGGATGTGGCAATATTCACAGCAAACCGCGACACAGTCAGATAATCATTCGCTGGGATACTTCCGTAAATTCCAGCAACGCATCAGGGAAGCGGGTACAACGCAAAGTATTGCGGCGTTGGCAAAAGAACTGGGCATTACACCTGTACATCTGAACCGCATTTGTAAAGAGGTAGCCGGAAGATCAGCAGGACAACTGGTGCAGGACCATCTGCTTGAAGAGGCGAAAAAATACCTTCGCTATACTTCTTATTCAATATCAGAAATCGCTTATCTGTTGAATTTTGAATATCCCAATTACTTTGCACGTTTCTTCAGAAAACATACTGGTATGACGCCGGGTGCATTCAGGGAGCATCAGGCATAGGTAGTTGCTTTTTATAATGGACAAATACCGCGTGTCTGCCAGACAGAACCTTTAAAGGTTCTGAAAAAAAATAATTTATAATTTCGAACCAAATGATTTTTGCTGCGTTTTATACATACGTCAGTTAGAAAAGATCGAATGTTATCCTCTTGAAAAAGCACAACAGCGGAAGTGATAGTGTTTCCCTTTATCGCTCCAGAGACTGGTTACAATGTTAAAGACGACAGTACCGTGCGCGTACTGTAAGCGATTATCTATTCCCGGATTTAAAAATGTCTGCTTCCATCGGTAGTACAATCGAGCAGGATACCTGTTCCATCCAGGTAGTGAATGTTGGTACGAATACGATTACGGTAAGGTATGAAGGCCTGCCTGGTAATCAACCCAAAGATTATGGGAATTTTGTGGCGGTATGGGAATCTACAACGATCCCCTGGAATGTTGTGCCTGTAAGGATTGCGCCGGTACCACAGAACTCAGAGTCGGGTGACTTTGTGATCGGTGGACTGACCATCACTGCTAATGCCTACATTGTTGGCTACGGCGTAGGACCGGCTATTACTGATATCTGTACCTGCGCTTTTATTTCGCCTATTGTGTCATTGGCCGCAACAAAGCCTGTTACAGTTTCGATGACGTTGCTGCACGTAGACATCAACTCATTATCTGTTCAGTATTTTACCCTACCCGGATACCTGCCGGGGTACTACAGGAACTGGATCGGCATATGGGAAGGATACGCTTCTCCATACAATGCCGTGCAGCCGATAGGTTTTACAAACATCACCAGTAATGCCAATCAAGGCGCTGTAGGTATTGATCATCTCACTTTGTATCCAGGTACTGTGTATACGCTTGTTTATTTTATGGGGGCAATGGATCAAAATTGCCAATACCCCAAGATATTAAAGAACGCCGCCGCCATACTCTACTTTGAGACACCGCCGGCCACTATCTGAAACCGTATTTTCTCACATTCAAACTCCAATACTCATGAGTACCAAACATGATTCTTTTGCCCCTGAAGTAGCCCCTGACACGCTTATTGCAGTGAATACGCGACTGCTGACCACCTCCATCAACATTACCCAGGCAGGACAGAACTTTGTAAGTGTATCCTACAATACGCTGCCTGGTAACAATCCAAGTGCAAACGGAAATTATCTTGCCGTATGGCAGACAAACGACAACAGTATTCCCTGGAATACACCTGCAATAAAGATAAAGAAACTCACAGGTGTCAACTCAGCAGGTGATACCATTATCGATGGTATTAACCTGACTGCCAACAGCTACCTGGTGGCTTATGGCGTAGGACCCGAATTAAGCGGCTCCGGTCAGCAGAAATATGGCAACGCCTGCGCGACTGCATTTATCTCCGCACTGGGACAGCCACCAAGAGATCCGTTCAGCCCAACCATCAAGCTGAATAACTTAGGTACCAATTCACTCATTGTGGATTTTCGCCTGCCTGTAAATATTACCCCTCAGTCTAATGGTGCATGGATAGGTTTGTGGGAAGCCGATTCTATCTCCTATAACACACAACCTGATTACGCAAACAGCATCACCATTGATAAGGGTACTGGCCAGGCATTCATGACCGATATCGTTATCGGACGTGATACGACCTACACACTCGGTTTATTCCTGAGCGGATGGCAGGGTAGTGGAAAGATTAATGGCCTTGGCGCTGCCGCAGCTGAGCTGACATTCCAGTCTCCGTCAGATCTTTAGTCAACAGATAATGCCATTGCTCCTTTGAACTTGTCATGGGCCATAAGCGATTATGGCTCATGACTATAACCCTTTTTACTATGTACTTCACCAGATCATTTACAGATAAGCTATATATCGCACAGAACACCTCCGGCGACAGCGGTTTTATGGCTTTGGTTACGCCGGTTAACGCGCCCGATAAAACACAGATCAGCCTTACCGAAGCACTGACCAATAATACCTGGGGCGGTAGTTTTACGATATCTGCAAAGACGCCTCAGATAACCAATAAAGCGCAGGCGGATGCTTTTGTAAATGCTATCAGTAATGTGGTGGGAATTACCAGGCAATTTATCTGGTTACGTGATGTCAATAACCTGACATCAGGTAATATGTTCAATGCCCAGTTCGGCGTCAGTGGTAATGCCGCTTCGCTGAATACGGGCCTGACTTTCGTACTTACGCCAACGCTAAACTTCCTTATCAGGAACGGTGCCAGCATTACGCCCGATGCCAATGACAACGCCCTGTTGTTCTCTGGCACCGTGATTGGTTTCGACGGCGCCAGTGCCCCGAAAATGTCTCAGGCAACTGAGGCGGCACTTCCCTGTACCGGTGGCACAAAAGGATGTATAGTATTTCCCGGTTTCATTGAACGCACTTCTTTGCTGAATAATATGCAATGGGGTTTCCAGTTGCTCATACCCGATGGGAATGGCGGCACACAATCCTCCTGGCAGCCTTTTGTGAATCCTAACGTTGGTCCTACACAATACATAGGGTTCAATATCTCTATTGATCCTACGGATGTATTTAATGAAGTATTTGATCCCTGTGACGGTAATGAATGTGCGATCCCGGCGGCATATGCGTCCCGCAGGACCTTCTTCGATTTTACCGGCAAAGACCTGAAAGAAAATGATGTCAGACTTGTTAGCTACTATACGACCGTATTTGGTTATAACGTGACCCTGGTGCCTGGTACCACCGGTAACGTTACCTACAATGCCCGCCTGGTATTTTCACTGAGTGATAAGGGTGGTACCGCATTTGTCGGTTTCCACCTGTCGCCGGAAGGAGACTATATTATAGCGTTACCGGATACTGCCGGGCAGGATAATTATTACTTACTCTGTGGCATGTCGGGTACTGAGTTCTTTAAAGTAACACCACAGATCAGCAGCGCTAAAGGTGACATCCTACGCTTCCTGTCGCGCAGACCCGCCTATGTGCCTATATTCCCTTTACCTGTGGCGTCACCCGTGGGCGTGCCTATTGACCTGAACCAGTCACCGTTGAATACGCAATATCGTACTTCCTGGGCTACAATAGTAAATAACTCCGGTAATCCGGTGTTTTATGTATCTCAGCCAGCTGGCGCGTCACTATATGGTACCGACAAACTGATAGAACCTAAGTTCAATGATCTGCTGGGACATACCACACCTGGTTTCCAGTTCTCCGCAACGGATAGTAGTTTCTTTCCGATGTTTCCTTATACGGGTATGAAGTCAGATTATAGTGTCATTCCTTCATCAGGTGTGGCAGATCTGGAGAGTACAGTGGTCAGCCCTGAACGCAGGCGTATCATTGCCGGCTTCACCGGCAATACCGGAGGGAATGGTAATCAGAAGAATGAAACGACACCGGCAGGGATTATCTCAGATATCACACAGGACGATCAGGGGGCTATCATTAAGTGGAATGATTTCACGCTGGGCTGGAATATTGATAACGGCGTGAAGTATACACTGGCTTTCCAGGACCCGCCTGTACCCCTGGTCAATGCACTGCAGTCCAGTGATGTTATGCTGGTGGTAGCAAATAATAAGCACCTGGGTACCTTCCTCAATGAGATGAGTATCGGCAGCTGGCTGATGAAGATCGATACAGGCGTCGATCAGGCTTATAATGACTATAGAAATGTAATCATCATCAAAGGACGGAAGGGCAAACTGTATGATGCGGGTGCTGAGGCAAACAGTCTGGTGGCGAATCCGCTGAACTGGACACAGCGCCGTGATTTTGCTATTCCTAATGATGATGAGACACAGCTCGTCATTCTTTCACAGTGGATCCAGAATTACTTCTCTGAAGCGGCCGGGCAAAGTGGTAATCCTTATTTTGATAAGTTCAATGCGATAGCCGCAGATGAAAACTGGACGGGTATTTTATTCCTGCGCATCAATGTCGAAGATGTACCTGTGAACCTCAAAGGTATTATGGCTGGCATCACTGATCCGGATGCTTTTAATGCGCATCACCTGGGAATAGAGATCAGTCCTGTGAAGAAAGGTGACAACGGGCCCATAGCTGATCATCCGGCGGCTATCTTTGGACTGATATACTACCTGGACCCTGATTTCACTGACCAGAAAGATCCTGAGACCATTGCGCCGGCTACCAATGGCGACTATGATTACAGACTGCTTTCCCTCAAAGTACTGTTTGAGAATACGGCTGTCAGGAGCTTTGAAAGCTATGCACAGCTAACCCTGAACAAGGTATTGGGTTCGGCGGTGACACGGATGCTCACGCCGGAAAGTATATATCACAATATACTGTTGACAGGTACTTTGCAGATCAATAATGGTAACCCGTTATATACATTGAGCAGCCAGAAGGATGACGCCTTTTATCTCAACAGCAATATCATCCGGAGAGTAGAGATCAATCATGTCATGCTTTCTACCCGGTCAGCCGCAGGCGCACCAGAGACGCAATGTTGGTTTGCCATGTCTGGCTTTATAGATTACTTCGCGCTCCGGGATGATACAACCGGTGTGTTTGATGTATTCTCTTTTGGTAATACTGATGGACAGGATATACCTGGACAGGGACTTGCGTTCTCTAATATGGGTATCAGTATGACCTTCCCGGCTGTTGAACCGGCTGACAGCACACTTACCTTCTCGACGGCGGAAATTACATTTGATCTGTCTCATAGTACACCAAGAACGAATTCACTTTATACCAATATGCTGCTGGATATGGAGTCGCTGCAAACTGGTACTGCTACCAGCACGCCTAAAGATAATGGCTACCTGGATGTATTGCCTGACCTGCGGATGAGTGGCGTGAGCGGGCAGGAATGGCTGGGACTGCGTATGAAACTGAATATGGGTACGCCCGGAGAACTGGCAGGTAAGATAGGGCTGAACGCCTGGCTGTTGTTGTACTGGTCGCCGGATAGTACGGATGACACGGGCTACCAGGCAGGGATCAGTATATCGCTGCCAGGCACGGAGAGCGGCGCAAAGCTCATCAGCCTGCAGAATGTAATGAAGCTGTCCATTGGTCAGATAAGACTGTTATATATCAAAGACAAGCAATCCTTCCTATTGTTATTTACAGACATCGCACTGAAGTTCATCGGTCTGCTGAAAATACCATCTGGCGGTAATACACTCTTCTATCTCTTTGGAAATCCCGGTGCAGGTGGCAAGACTTCCGGCCTTGGCTGGTATGCTATGTATGCAAAGGATGCAGTAAAACTGAATACACAAACCACCACTAAAGTTAAAGTTCATGAGCCACAACTTCTCGAGCAGTAATCCCATGGATATTGCTGCACAGTTAAATAGGATTTCAATGGTGTCAGATGGTGCAAATGAGGATAGCTTTCAGGCCGAGAAAACTGATACGATCAATTATCTGAATAAACAACAGGAGATAAGGGCATTGGTAGTAGGTAGCCAGAATTTTGGCCACCTGGCGGCCACCGTTGGTCTTATCAACAGGATGGCTTCTCTCTCGGACGATGTGTTGTATTCAATCTGTTTATATTATGCAGACAACTGGCAGGGGGAAACCGAAATAAAGATAGTGATAGATGCACTGCAGGTGCTATTGCCACAATTCAAGGAACTGAATACTGAGTTCAAAGTGATTTCAGCGCAGAACACGAACCGTGTCAGGGTGATAGATATTGTCAGGGATATTCCTTCTGCTATAGAGCTGGGTTTTACCGGTGGTTGTGATGATGGTGAGCGCTCCGATCTTAATGACGGTATCAAGGCGATGCAGGTAGATTATTTTCTGAAATTACAACCCTATTACTGGCATCTTGGGGCAGATGAGTGTATGCGACTTATCACCAATAAAGAGAAAACGGTGAGTCTGGATGATTATTACGAAGACGAGGGGATCAATTTTCACCGGTTAGCGTATTATAAGGCATCCGCTGTGCTCACTGATTTCGACAGACAGGTGATAGCCGATTCGAAATATGCATCTAAACTGGAGGTAGCGCTTTACCTTACACAACGTACACAGGCAGCCCAGCTGAATTTGTGTGCTGTATATGGAATAGAAACCTATACTGCACCGGAGGTCGCATTATATAATATCAGTGCCGGCATTCTTGAGACACAGTCTGAAGGAGCAGGAGGTGCTAAACAGTCACTACCATGTGTGGTGCTGCTGTTTCAGGAAATAACGGCAGCTGGCTGGAATATATTTACAACACTGGTGAGTGATCCATCTTCGCCTGCACTGGCGGACGAAGATAGGGCTTCTGCTACTTTTCTCAGTTGGCATAAGAAGAGAAATGTCTCAGCTAATGTGAGTGTCCTCGGTGGCCCGGACAATTATCCGGACCTGGGAACAGTGACTGCTGCGGTGAATCAACTCCATGCAGGGCAGGTGCTGGTTATTTACTTTGGGAATGTTCCCCAGACACTGTATGACTATCTGTATTCCTCGTCAACATATCCTACGGTGTTTGAAGGACAGGCAACTGCTTCCACGGTTTTCAATTTTGGGAAGCCGTTCTTTAAATACAGTAAGGGACAAGAGGACGTCACCACGGACTATCCCACCGTGGATAATATAGACAATGATGGGGAAGCGGGTGCTGACGCACAGAATAGCCGCAGGATAGCATCAGGTCTGTTCACCGCATCGCCGGCTACCTGGATTAGCAGGAAAGTTAAAAAGAAGCAACAGCATGAAATATTTCCTGTGTCAGGTATCAGCAGCATTAACAGACAGGCTTTCGATGATGAGGATGATGGATATTTTGATGAGATCGGAGATTATTTTCATGACGAAGAGAACGATAAGTTCCTATATGGAATGTCTGCATTGCTGACATTGAAAGAGAATGATTTTGTTTTCACTACTGACGAGGCCCTGAAGCTGCAGGCAGCCGCAGGCAATGAAAAGCTGCTGGAGTTCTATAAGAAAATAGAGGGTCAGTCTACAGTAGACCTGACTGCGGCGTTGGGCAGCGGTTTCTGTTATGACTGGTTTAGTAAGGTCTCCCTGAAGGGGACACTGACCGTGAACGATGCTGTTGCTGCTATTAATGGCGATAATACTTTGGTTACACTTAGCGGTAAGACGTCTTCTTTCCTGATACCAGGGTTAGGCGTTGCGTTTAAGTTCACGGAAAGCAAGGAACAGCTCCTTGCTGTTATGACGATGACTTTTGATGCAGGCAGTTTTAGTCTGCCTAAGGTTCCCTGGTTGCAATTTCCAGGTACCACTACCTGTGAAATGAACCTGGATCCGACAGCGACAGTGCCGGCCAAAGGTACATTCACTGTGACTGTCACAGCAGGCGTGACCACCACAATGCAACTGAAGATTCCTTCAGATCCCAATACCTGGTCATTACAGGCGCAGTTTGGCGATAACTTCCCTAATCTCAATGATATCTTTCAGTTTGTTGGTGGTATCAACCTGCGCGAGATCCTGCCGCAACAGCTGGGCATCGTGACAGATATCAGGGTGTCCAGCCTGGGGTTTGCCTATAATTATAGTACCGCTGCTATCCGTTATATTTCTTTCCGGGCCAGGACATCAGACGGAACTTCATGGAAACTTGTGCCTGGTGTGGAAATCAGCCAGCTATCTTTTGGGATGTCTGTGGATCGTCCCATAGATATGAACAACCGTGTTACCATTGGTAACATTGGAGGTGTGTTTGGTATCGGTGATGGCAAGCTGAGTATCAATGCAGGTATGCCAGACATCATCATAGATGGCGGCCTGTTGCCGGATAGTCCGCCTGTTTCTGTGCAGTCCATACTGTCCGCGTATCTGGGGGATCAATATGCGGCTGCGTTGCCCACCGCTATCAAGGATACGGCAATCGCACTACTGACATTTAAATTAAACAGTATTGCCGGTGTATACAGCTTCGCGATGAAGGTAACTGCTGACTGGCAGATCCCATTGGCGGGTGTCAACATATTTACGATCACGGAACTGGGATGTGACATATCGGCTATTGTCGCACAGGCAGATAATTCCGGAAATGCCGTGACAGCAAAGGATACCAGTGTGACGGGCAGCTTCTCCGGTTCAATTGTGATCCTGCCAGACTCAGATAAGATCACACTTGTTGCTTCTGCTGCGTATAAAGGCAGCGACAAGGGCTGGACATTCACCGCTAAACAGACGACTGGTGAGGTAAGCCTGATCAGACTGTTTACCGCTTATCTTCCAGCTGACTGGAAGCCAGACCCCTCCCAGTTTGACATTACCATTAATGGTTTAGGCATTACGATTGAAACCGTGACCAACTCGTGGGAATTTACTGGTAAAACAGCGAAGCCGATCCATATACCAGGTATTAACCTGGACATCACCATGAACCTGTTATGTGGCTACAAGGCGGCAGGAACAGCTGTAGACGCTGCAGCCCTGCTACTCTCATCGGGCGTGTCTGATGTGGTGATACCTGTGCTGGAAGTAGATAATGAAGGCGTATTACAGGTAGCTGGTTACTATGGTGCTCTCAGTGCCACGATCAAATGGGAGAATATCGAACTGACTGTTTTCTATGATTTCAAACCTGACTATAAAGCCTATGGCATCCGCTGGTGGGTACTGGAAGGGAAGATCGTAGAGCAGGGGGGGAAACAGATCGCTACCCTGAGTTTCCGGGAATCCATCACCTTAGGGGCGATGGTGGAGAAAATGATCTCCTGGGCCACGGGTTCTTCGTACAGTCTGGCAGCTCCATGGAGCATACTGAATGCTATTTCACTGAATAACCTTTCCCTCGAATATAACTTTACGGATAAACAGGTCAGCTTTAACGTGAACATCGGCCCGATAGAAATGGGCTTCGCACGTATTGATGGTATCTCAGTGACTTATAAATCCAATCAGCCGGATCCGGAAGACAACGGTGTGATCGTTGAACTGAAAGGGTCCTTCCGCTGGCAGGATGACAAGAGTAAGCCACTCAGCTGGGATGCCGCCAGACCTGAGACAACACCTGCTCCGGAAGGACAGGGGAACAAATACCTGGACCTGCGACTGCTTGCCCTGGGACAGCATGTAACGCTGCCCTGCTTTTTGACAGCTGATACTGTTCAGAAAGCGATTGAGTGTATGAAGCAGTTGCCGGTACCAGATAAGAACAATATCACCATTCCTCCTGTAACGCTGGATGCGAACAGCTCCTGGCTGATAGGAATGGACTTTGGCGTATTACGTTTCGGTGGAGATGATACTGATAAGAAGCTGTCACTGGAGGATGCTGCATCAAAAGCTGGTTACCTGCTGACCATGCAGATCATCTTCAATGATCCGAATCTGTATGCGCTGCGGATCAAGCTGGACGGGGAATCGGCGAAGGTGTTCAAGGGACTGGATTTCCAGATCATGTATAAAAAGGTAAGTGATACCATCGGTTTGTATAAGGCAGAGATCACATTGCCCGACAAGATGCGTTTCATCAGAATGGGACAGGTCAATTTCACCCTGCCGGTATTTGGTATGGAGTACTATACCAACGGCGATTTTCAGGTGGATGTGGGCTTCCCCTGGAAGGAAGATTTCTCCCGTTCATTTACCTTCCAGACATTGATATGGACCCCGGTAGGTATCCCTATTCCAGTCATGGGATCGTTAGGCGTGTATTTCGGTAAATTGTCCAGCGCGACGACCAGCAGGGTGCCTGCGATTGATAATGGTACGTTTAATCCGGTACTGGTATTTGGTTTTGGTATACAGTTCGGATTGGGTTATACATTTGATATTGGCATTCTGAGGGCAGGCTTCAGCCTCACCATTGTGGCTATCCTGGAAGGGATACTCGCTAAATTCAATCCTTATCAGCTCACAGATGGCAGTGGCAGAACCGACCAGCTGGAAACATCTTATTACTTCTGGCTGAAGGGCACGGCTGGCATCATTGGTAAACTGTTTGGTACTGTAGATTTTGCTATCATCAAGGCAGATGTAAATATCGATATCCGTATACTGGCATCCTTCACCTTTGCGCCTTACGAGCCGATAGAACTGAACCTGACCGCATCCGTAAGTGTGTCCCTCTCCGTAAAGATCAACCTGGGTCTGTTTAAGATAAAGATCAGTTTCAGCTTCTCCGCGAAGATCTCCCAGACAGTCACTATCAAGGGTATCGGTGGTACTTCTCCATGGCATGTAGTGCCTTCCGGCAATGCGATGGTATTGGCATACCGCAGGGGGCGTGTCAGGGCATTACAGCTGCGTGAAGCATCAGCTATTACGGTCAACTGGAATAACCTGGCAGCACCGGCGGCCACTATCCCCCTCAAAGGTTATATGGGGCTCGGTCTGACAATGGCAGGTGATAATGCAGGTCAGTTGTCAGAACAGCTGCCCTGTTATGTGGCCATGATGTTTATCGACTCTGTTGAGGGACCACAGGAAGACCGCACCAGTGCACGCCTGAAGGCATTCACGGATACACCAGATACTTCTTTTGAAGCACTTGCGAAAATGATCCTGCGCTGGGTGGCAGCCGCTCTGCAATCACAGCCGGTTACACCCGGTCAGGCAGACCAGGTGATCATCAGGGAAGATCAGCTCACGCAGTTGCTCGCTGTGTTAAATGATCCGGAAGGGGCAGGTATATTTACCAACGCCCAGATCAACGCCTTCATGACTAATCAGTTCAGTATGCAGGTGGCTGGTCCGGATACAGACCAGCAGGTGACAGGCGCTTACTTCCCGCTGGCGCCGGATGTCAGTCTGTCAATGGCTGCATATGGCAGCAGTTATCCTGCCCTGTCATACACACTGGGAGGCTATAATAATACCTCGGAAGATTACAGGAAGTTCCTCCGTGAATACTTTGAGCAACTGGCCGTATATGCGTCTCAGCAAACAGCTGCTGACGGTCGGCAATTCTCATTGCAGGATGATAGTAGCGAATCGCTCGGCAGCTTTGTCTTCAATGATTACTTTGTTATGATCTCGAGACAACTGGTGCAGACAGCACTGGATGCCCTGAAAGAGTTCAAGTATTTCGTTCAGGCAAATGATACGCCTGCACAGATCGTTAATACCGTTAATGCTGGTGCAAACCTCTCTGGTGGTGCTGCTTACTCCGTAGCGGAACTGTTTGCGGACAATAGCGCTGCGGCATTGACGGCAGGTAGTAAACTCAGTATGCAGGGCGCTTCCTGGATCGTACAGGCCAATGATACGTTCAACAGTATCGCAGCCAATACACTGTTTGGTGGTGCTTTCAATGGTGCGGCGCTGGCTGCACGTAATGCCGCGATGCAGCATACCCTGAACACTGGTATTACAATCAATTATCCGGACAAAACAGCTTATACTACGCAACCAGGAGAATCGCTGGATGATGTGGCAGCAGCGATAGGAGTCAGCACGAGCGATCTGATTGCCAATGGCGGTGTTGCGTCACTTGCCAATCTGCCGCTCCCGGTAGCGACATTGGCTTTACCTGACTTTGTGTACACTACAATAGAGGGGGATACACTACAAAGCATTGCGGCTAAATTACACCTGGCAGAAGAACTGCTGGCAGTGCCTGATAGCAATAGTAAAGTCACTAACCTGTTTGCTGGGGAGACACTTGACATCGCTAACCTGACCCAATATAAGGTTGGTGAACTGATAAAGGAAATGCAGGCTACACAGGGACTGCAACACCTGTCAGGTATGACCTCCCGTTACTATATGGCAGGGCTGCGTTTGCCAACAGATGGCATCTCTCCGTTGCAGAAAGGTATGTGGGTAACCGGTACCTCAGTTAATGACTATAAACTGCCGCCATTCGCAGGTCTTTATGCGCTTACTGGTCAGCAGTTCCCGGTACCGGCGTTAAACACAACAGATACATTTAATGTCACCATAGGTAACGGCGGTCTCGGATGGCTCACCTTCACCGGCGCCGATCCGGCTAACCTGACAATTGCTGTTGCACCAGGCAGTGATAGTGCCAACCAGATTACACTGGTCAAGGCATATGCGACCAGTAACAGGCTGGACACCGGTATGAGTTTCCTGGGTATGAACGGCATGTTCAACACCAAACCGGCTACTTATTCATTCTCTACACAGGTGGACTGGAGCGCTGCTTCTGTTTTTGCTATGCCATATAGCGGTGCCACTACGGGTACGCCAGGTATGCAGTTATGGATGTTACCAGACAACCTGCTACAGTTGCCTGATCCGGGGACACGTATGGTCAATCCGCGTATTATCGCGAAAGTTGGAACCTACCAGGAAGCTGTCAGGGGGATGGTCAGCCGCGATCTGCAGAATTACGGGTATGCTTCATTGGTAGCGTTCACAATTAAAAAGGTGCCGGTGGTGCTCACCAGTCCATCGACCCTGACGATCTATGAAGTAATGGGAGCCGATGGCAACAGTGCTAATATACTGGAACGTATAGTCAGTGAAGTGGGTAATGATGTTAGTATGATCCAGTCGCTGATCCTGGCTTACCAGGCAGATGCGACCAGTACGACCACCAGCGGTATTCAGACAGACAATGCTGCCGCCCTCACAATGGGACTGGCACAGGTGAACCTGTCTACCGAGACCAGGCCGGACATGACAATGGTAAGCAGTCGTGCGTTACAGCTGGATGAAAGTACTGGTATGACGTTGCTGAATGACAAAACTACCTTCATACGACTGTTATGGGAAGCAGCGATCACCCGCTCGGGAGGTTATTTCCTCTATTATTTTAACAGCGATAACAACGGTGGGTTACCCGACAGGATCTTCAATGACAAAGATGAGGCGCTGGTATCCCTGGTTGTACTATATGCTAAACCAGCAGAACAGGCATTACAGGATACGGTGACCGGATATATGAATGCGCTGGTCACTACGGAGACATTTGATCCGCAGAAATCAACACTGTTTGGAGAAGCAACTCCACTGGAAAATCTGACGGTTCCGGCAGATGCGACGCAGACACTCTCCAGTCTCGCTTATGCATATTATGGTAATGTGGCGGAAGTAGCAGCAGATAATGCAGGACTGCAACTGAGGAAGGGACTGACCATTAACGTGGCAGAAGGTGTCTACGAGGCAGGACCGGCAGCACCCGGTGGAGACCTGAATGCTATTGCCAGTTATTTTGGTACAACTGCACAGGCTATTCAAAGCAGTAATCCACAGCAGACAAGCTGGCCGGTAAAACAGTTCACATCGATCTATCTGCCAGCGCTGACAGTCAGTTCGAATGACTACAATACCTTAGGTGCGATTGCGAAAAAATACGGGTTATCGCTCACGGCGCTGGCTAATCAGAACAAGGATCTGCAGGGTATTTTCAGCGATGGACAACAGATCGCGATCAGTGGTGGTCCTGTAGAAATAGCGGCTACCGTACCTCAGGGCAATATCACCTGGGAAGCAGTACGTCAGCAGCCAGCGGCTATCCCGGATAAACCCGAAGGGGCGGACTATGGAAAGGTCTTCCTGCAGAATATGTATAGCCTGTTGTCTTACCAGGTCTATGGCAATGCATTCTTTAATGAAAGTAAACTGGGGCTACCAGCTAATCCAACCACTGAACCGGAAGACAACAACAGTCTCTCTAAAATGAATGTACCCAGAACGCTGGAGACAGGAGACGACTGGATATTCCGCGTAGCGGTGCCTTATACCCGCTTTGTAACCGCCAGTCCGGGTGTCGCCACCGGGTTATTACCTGATCCGGCGCAGAGTCCTTATAGCGGGTTAGGCAATCTGCTACAGGTGCAGTTCGCATGGCAGGACCTCTACGGTAACCGCCTGATCACAGACCTGTCTGATCCGCAGGCAGGAGACATTACACCGCTCAATATGCCGCCAGTGATCACTGGTTACAGTGATGCGCTCATCCCGCTGAATCAATGGCCGTCAATAGCCGCTGTTTATAGTGTAGACAAGTATACCACGCCGCAGCTGAATGTATCATTCAGATTTGATCCCACTGTGTATGATGGACTGATCGCCGTGACAGCAATTGATAGTATTACGATCAACGCCTTGTTTACCGTGACATTGGACAAAGACAGTGCGAATACAGCCGCTAACTACACGATAGACCAGGGCGTTACTGTTTCCGCAGCGGTGTTACAGCCGGACAACAGGACCGTGAAACTGACAGTCAGCCAACTGCCGGACAATGGTGAAGTGACGGTGAATATCAGCAATATCTATAATACTGATAAATCACTGACTTTCCAGGGATACGCCGCCTTTAACCAGACGGAGGGCCTGAACAAGCCTTCATCTTCTGTCATTGATAAGGCAGCAGGTGATCTGATAACATATACCCAGGTATGGTATCAGCTGACGGATAGTTATGGTGTCGACTTCAAAGTAGCTACAACCCTGGTAACCGAAAGCTATCAGCTGAGTCAGGCGCAGGTAAATAGCCTGGTGCAGGAATGGATCGCGTCGGTCTGGCAGTTCGTCAATAGCCGTGCACAGGGACTGACGACAGTTACTACGCCGATAGGACAGCATGACATCACCTTTGATATCGATATCACGAAACTCAACCAGGAGGAGATGTGGCGGCTGGATACGGGCTTTACCATTGAAAGGAGCAGAGGTGTTGTGATGGGAGATCTGGAAACAGCGGGTAATATCCGTTCAGTAACCACTGTACTGACACCTTTTGCAGGCGCCGCGGGAGATACTGCATCTGCGCTCAATTCATTTGTTGACAACTTTGAGGCAGCATTGGAGCAACCGGGTAATTACCGGCTGGAGGTAGCTACAGGTGTAGACAGGGAGGCCGCGCTGTCAGGTGCCCCCGGTAATCAGCTATGGGTAGTACGTACAGGACTGAAGAAAGAAACGGCGATCAACTATTATATCAATGATCAGCAGCCTGTATCAATTTTTGCACCGCGGCCGGTGTCCACACAACTACAGAGCAGGACAGGAGTGCCGATCTGGAATTTTGATCCGGTGAAGGGTATTTCTTTTGATGGCCAGCCTGACAGAACGCTCGACTTCTCCGGCATCGATATGGACCAGTGGGCACAGTACCTGTTTGGTGTACTGGATAATGTACTGACATCCTCGTTTGTCGCACCGGTGCAGCTGGTGGATCAGCATATGGGTACCGCTTATTTCCAGACAATGCTGGACAACAAACGGGCACTGGCAGATATAATCCGTGAATGGATGACCTTCGTTTTTGCAGATGAATCGGGGCAGTTGGCCGACATACAGGAAGCATTTAAGCAGCAATTACTCGTACGGCTGACAAATGCGTATACGGTGAAGGCGGGGGTGCAATATACAGCGGTGGTGAATGCAGGTGATTTCAGGCTGTTTTTCGCGGGTGTAGATAAAACCAAACCCAACCTCGTCAACCTGGTATTTACGTCGGATATCAGCCCGGAAACTGCTTCAAATGCGGCTAATTACAGTATCTCGGGCGGACTGAATGTAACGGCAGTGATCGCAGATGTTAACAATCCGCAGATCGTGACCTTACAGCTGAGCGGAAATGTTGTACCAGATGTGACGGTGGTGACAATAAAAAGCACTTTTTCCAGCGCCGGAGGCAGTACAATACAGCCGCCATTGTCCATGACCGCTGTATATGGTGCGGCAGCAACGCCTGAACTGTTTGGTAACATCAGCCAGAATTTCCGCCTGCTGGCAGCAGTGCCGGCGAAGGAAGACCTGCAGTTATTGTTGTACTTCTCCGGTGTGCCGGATGCAACGGTGGTTACCAACACAGATAAATACCAGGTGTCTGGTCTGACGGTGACCAAAGCCGTGCAGGACCCGGACAACCAGCAGATCGTTATACTAACAGTTTCAGGAGAGCCGGTGGCAGGTACGACTACCGTCGGCGTGACCCCGCCTTACTATGATGCATCAGGTGTTATGCTCCGGCCGGTGAGTGGTCTTATTGTGACTGCCACTGCGGATGTCAGCCACCGGACAGAAGGGATCAGTCTGACTTCGGCCAGGGTCAGTCTGAAGAACAGCGATAATGTGCCGCTGCCGTTCCTGGTATCGGCACCACAGCTTGTAAGAAATGACGATGGAGCGGTTCTTTCCTGGATAGACCTGGATACTTCCTATGAGGTGAGTGCTATAGAACATCAGATCGCATATCTACCGGATATAGCTGATTACAGGGCTTCCAGCTGGCTGAATTTTGCAGACCGGCCTGAAAGTCTGCAGACAGATCTTGGTCCGGTGAAAGTGCCTATGATCCTGCGGGCATATCCGACGCCACCTTCTATGGATAAACAGACAGGGGACTACCTGGTGAAGGCAGATAAGTCACTGAGCAATATTCTGTACTGGAATTATAACATCAATGTTTCACAGACGTACCATTATCCGCAGGATGAGCTGAATTTTACGGTACTGTTCAACGTGACACCTGATCCGGCTGCGAAACTCTTTGGACTGAAAGATGCATTCAACGAGCTGGCAGAATTCGTGACAGTCTATCCGGATGTAGCGAAAGTGTTCAATGATACGTTGATCAAAATAGATGCAAAGACAACAGACCAGTCAGTGTTTGATCAGTCTTCCACCGCATTACGTTCATTTAATGAGATGATAGGCAGGATCATCACCGCCGCCGCCGGTAATAATCTGAAAGCGTTCAATATGTACGCGTCTCCATGGGTGACCACGGTTGATCCTTACGTATTCAAACTGACAGAGGGTACAGGTACGGTAGATGTATATACGAATATATTGACCGTTACATTGACGGGAACACCGCCGGCGGGTATAGGTATACCAACAGTATTGATACCTGGTTACGATACGCAGGTCTACGGTACACCAACAGCAGATACCTTCAGTTATTATTTTACTGCGAATGGCATACCGCTTTCAGCAGCCGTGGGACAGGCGATAGCACCACGTGTGATACAGCTGCCGGACCTCAACCTGTTCGCACGGCAGAATATTCAGACCTCCGTTGAGATGAAGCGGAATGTGGATCTGGTACCTGGCCGGCAGACGGCGGACGATTTTATATACACGACCGGAGAGACTGCCTTCCCGGACCTGTTTAATCCGGTGCTTAATTATGCAGCACCGGTTGATATAGCGGCAGTGTCTACGGGTAGTGATCAGAAAGCGACTTTAAAAGCACAACTACAGTCGTTGTTTGATGTATTGCTCAGGTATAACTCGCAGGAACTGCTCAGTTTTATGATGACCTGTTCCTATAATTATCAGTTGAACGCTGACATGCAGGGACTGGGTGAATTGCAACTGCCGGTAGTCATGCAGCCGTTGCAAACATTCAATGTAGATACTAAAAGCGTGGATACAGATTATAAGACACTGGTGGATATGATCGACGGATGGACCGGTAGTATACAGACCTGGTTCAATGAACATAAGCCAGACCCCATGGCCGGAAGATTATATTTTGAGTTATCTGTCTTCTCGAACCTGGATGATAATACGCCGAAGCCACTGTTACGACTGACAGGATTATACCTGGACCTGTTGTATATATCAGATGTGAGTACCGTATTCTTAAAAGAAGGCGTTCTGTAGTCATATAGCCCGGAGGCATCGTATGTTTCCGGGCTTCATTGCCGGATATGGCGACTAATCACCACCACCACAACCGCCACAACCGCCACCACAACTGCTACCGCAACTGCTTCCACTGCTGCAGCTACTACCACTGCTTCCGCAACCCGATGCACCTCCGAAGTCTTTACTGGCAGGATCGCCGTAGGTATTGCGGAAGGAGGAAATATGATCAGCAGCAAATACTGCGGTGAGGAAAGTAATATCGCTGAAACCGCTTACAGCCGGCAGACCTCTCATGGCATAGCTGGGAACAACTGTATCGGTCTGCTGTTCTATCCCGTCGTATCTTGCCTGAAAGAGTTCCTTCGCTTTTTTATACATCGAAAGGTCTCGTCTCCAGCCTTTTCTCAGGATCATACAAAGGAAGTATACAACAAGTATTTCCACGAACAGGAAGCCAACAGGTTTGTGGTTGATCAGTCCCTGTACGATCCTTAGGGCCGGTAAAGCATAGAGTATTGCCAGCAGTGAGGTGATGAACGGCCGTTTCTGTACTGCAAACTGATCCATGGCAATGAACACAGGATGACTGGCATCAGCAGCAGTATACCAGCTATCGTATATCTGTCTGTATTCAACGATCGCCTGATCATTTGCCTGTTCATAACCCGCGATGAGCGGATTCAGTTCTTTTTGACGTGGAGTGTACCCTTTTTTCCTGACCTTAAAGGAATGGTTATCTTCCGCTACCAGTAATCCACGTTTGATCAGATCGACAATACCGGTTTGTACCGCGCGGCTTTTCCCGTACACAAAGGCAGCTGCCTGGAAGGGGGATGCATCTTCCGGAAAATATTTAGTCAGCAGTTCATTGGCCTGTTCCTGACTTTTTTGCTGATAGAGGAGATACATGATGAGGTAACAGCTGGCAAATACCATGAAGAACCAGATGAACTGCGGACCTTTCAGATAGAAGGGGAATGGCTGACTGAACACGATCCCTGAGAATATGAAAGGAAATGCTGCCAGCGCAACGAACCATATTTTCAGTCGTTGCGTCCACGCTACCGGTGGGTATGCAGGTACCTGTACTTGAGTGGCCGGGGCAGGCCAGATATCTTCCGGCGGAGCGCTTTCAAAAGTCAGCAGGTATAATTCCCGTGTGGCCTTATACCAGTCAAGGTGCCTGTCATCTTCCTGTGTCCCTCCTGCAGAAGGATAGTGGTGAATATCCTTTTCAAGGGTGTTCCGGCAGAAATCTATCCAGTAGGATTTGGTATAGGTCAGATGGAGATGCCATACTTCATCTACAACACTGGAAGGTGCAGCGCCGGTTGGAGAGATACAACAGAGTAGCATAAACTTCCTGTACTCTTCAATCGCACGTTGGGTGAAAGCGGGCGTCCAGCCCTGTTCAGCAGCCAGCTTTTTCGAAAAGGTATTGACTGCTGTGCTGTCATCGAAAGTAAAGTCCCTGATCTTCGTCCAGAGGGTTTGGTGTGCTTGTAACATAGGTTTTCAGGTTACGTTGTTAAGGTAATGTAGTTTATTGTTTTTTTCATATTCATCAGTTTTGCCATCACCGCATCCTTCTCCTCCGCCACAGCTGCTTTCATAACTGCTGCTACTGGCACTGTGCGACCTGCCGTATCCATTTTGACGGTTGTCGGATGCGCGGTGTTCACCGGAGCAGCATTGTGCTGATTGAAAGGGAGAGGCATCTTCATGGAACCAGCAGATAGCGTTCAGCTCAGTTTGTTTCAGTTTGTGTTGCAGATAGCGGGAGAGGGCGGGCAGTATACAGGCGGTATAGACAGCGAAGAAGATGATGAACGCCGGACCATTGATGAAATAAGAGGTAGGTTGCCGGAATACGAATATGCAGAAGGCGAAAGTAAGCAGGAGATAAGCCGTAAAGGCGATGGTCATTTTCGTGCACCAGGTAAACGGAGGGGCTTTGATCGGCGGGATCTTTTTCCCGGGAGGAGGCCAGATGTCTGTTGGAGGCCATGTTTTATCTACTATTTGCGGTGGTGCAGCGCCTGTTGGAGATACACTACATAGCAGCAGGAATTTTTTGTGTTCTGATAATGCGCGTGCTGTAAATGCGGTTGTCCAGTTTTGTGAAGAGGTTGTTTTTGGGGCGAAGGAGTCAGTGGCGGTGCCATCATCGAAAGTAAAGTGTCGTAGTTTGTTCCAGCGGGTCTGATATGCTTTTAACATAGGTTAAACGAGTACCTTCACAATGTAAATTAGGGGGATTTTTCGATATCTGTTCATTTTGTTCAACTTTATTTTTGGTGTTTTAGGTTAGCCATTCTATCTGCTTGTAAATAAATTGAATACCAGTTTTGTTCAGTGTGCGTGGCGAGGTGTGCTTTATGTAGTTTTATGGGAAATTATAAAAGATGATCAGATTTGTTATTACAAAAAAGGCAGAGAATAACTATGCATTTGACCTACGGCCTGAGATAGGGGAACGTTTTATTCAAAGTGTCAGGTTCCTAAATGAAGATGCCTGCCGGAGAGCGCTGGCAGATTTTAGAAATGAGGCGCAGTTAGAAGAAACTTATGTGCGTTCGACTACGATTCAGGGGGATAGATTTTATTTTACAATGGTTACCTATACTACGCTTACAGCGAGAAGTAGTGTTTTTAATAGTCCCGAAGCAAGGGAAAGCGTTATAGAGACAATGAAAAAGTATGTGGCTGATGCGCCCATTGATCCTGTAGTGGTGGATAGGTGTAAAGTATAGTACCATTTTTTGCGCCATTATTTGTTAACCATTATATCAATGTTCAGATTGTTATGAAAATCTTTATTGATACCAATATTTTTCTTGATTTCTATCGCTCGAATAATGATACCATAAAACTTTTAGAGACACTTGATAGATATTTTGATAGTATAGTTTTAACGGAGCAGGTTGTTATTGAATTTGCCCGTAGCAGGGAGGCCGTTATCAGAGATGTCAGAAAGCGTTTTCTGGCTGAAGGTACCTTACAACAGTTTTCGAGTTCTTTTCTTCACAGTTTTTCTGAGTTTAAAAAACTGATCATGCTGAGAGGACAATATGATGAGCAACAGAAAGAGGTAAGGAATATCATAGACAAGGCGATCATAGCTGAGGGAGAAGACCCGGTTACTTTTTTCTTTAACGAGTTTGTTAATCATTGTGACAGCAAAAATGCTATTCTGAATGTTACGCCTGAAATTGTCACAAAGGCATACAACCGTAAAATGATGGGTAGCCCCCCTGTTAGTAAGGACAGGTATTCGATTGGAGATGAGATCAATTGGGAAATAATATTAGCCAATGTAAGGGATAACCTGATATTGGTTACACGAGATAGCAGTTATCAGGAGAATTTTAATTTTCTGGATTTCGATTTCCTTCAGGCTTCTGGTAGCAAGATTGTTAAAGTGACCGATAAAATTTCAGATGCTCTTCAGTTAATTGACGGGATGGCCAATCCTGCATTTAAGGCACTGGAAGAACAAATGTTGAAAGATATCCGTTATCTGAATAACTACTGGAGGACACCAGTAGAGAAAGACAAACCTATATTTTCCCATGAGCTTCAGTCGGACGAAGAAAGTGTAAAGTTGCCCACTACACCGCCGGATTTTGATATGGGTGAATAATCCAAAGCATACTAAAAAGACTTGCAGTTTTTCCGGAAAATCAACAATTTTGCCGTTCTATAACCAGAATATGAAGACGGCTAATTTAGTCAGCAAAACACTTGAGCAGTTTTATTCAGAAACTTACGAGGAGATCCGACTGGAAGTGGGATTAGGTCCACTCGAATTTGAACGCAATAAGGAACTTATTCAACGGTTCCTGCCGGCAAGAACAGGCGTCGTCGCAGACGTAGGAGGTGGTCCGGGTGCATATGCTGCCTGGTTGGCCAAAGCCGGTTATGACGTTTACCTGTTCGACCCTGTGCCCAAACACATAGAACAGGCCACAAAAAAAGCGGCTAAATATAAGAAGCATCCATTCAAGGCTATCCTGGGCGAGGCCCGGAATCTGGAACTGCCTGACAGTGCTGTGGATGTGGTAATCCTGCACGGTCCACTATACCATTTACAGGAAAAGTCCGATAGGATCGCGGCGCTTAGAGAGGCATACAGGGTACTGAAACCGGGAGGCGTGCTGCTCGGCTTTGCTATTAACCATACAGCCTCTACCCTCGTTGGGTTGGCGAATGGTCATATTCATGACAGAGCGTTCCTGGATATGTGTAAGGAAGAACTGTCCAGTGGTCTGCACAATGCGCCCCACAACTGGCCGGGTATCCTGCCAGAAGCGTATTATCATAAGCCATCGCAGCTGGTGGCAGAGGTAAAGGCTGCTGGCTTTGACCATCTCGATACTTTTGCTGTGGAGGGGGTGATCTGGATGGATAGTAAGTATTTTGAGAACAGGGCCGACGAGGTGAAGAAACAGCAGCAGATGGAATTACTGAAGGCAACAGAGAATAATCCGGAGATGCTGTCAATGAGCCCGCATATGATGATTGCAGGGCGCAGACCAGCGTGAGGCATAGGGTATTCCTGTAATCGTATAACGAGCTGTTTTTCACAGCGTAACATGCTATAGATGATAGGAAATGACTGTGGACGTAAAAAGGTCTGTATTGAGATGACCGCTCAGGTAGTGGTACAATAACAAACAGGAAAGACTGCTTTTAAGCAATCTTTCCTGTTTATCTTCATATGCAGTACCTTATGTTCTCAGGAGGCTACTGCAGGTGGTTCCGGTACAACCGCCGGTTGCGGCTGCGCTTCATTATGCTGAATAATATTTTTCGCTGCCTTTTTAGTCTCTTTGTCGTGTTGCTTTTTCAATAGGTCTTTGTAGAATACAGCCAGTTTGTCGAGCTGCTTATCCAGATATTCCTCCATCTTTTCCTTACTCTTTCCGCTTAATCCGTCCAGCTGGGCCATCATTACAAAGGAAAGGCGTTTTTTGAGATCCTTTTTATCAACTTTGTGTTTCATACAGCAAATGTAACCGCTGTGCCGCCGGGAGTCAATTGATAAACCCTCAGAATAAATGTACAAAACATGGTTTTGGCCGGATGGGGCGGCAGCCAGCGTACCGTAATCAGGTATTTCCACCTGAACTTTTCCGCTGCTTAATAGTTACTTTAGTAGAAATAATCTTACCATGCGTTGCCCCCAATCCCACAACATGTTCAGAGCCGGTCTGCTGTCTCTGATATTGCTATGTTTCGGTAGCTGTTATTCATATCGGATAGCCACCCATGCCTTATCTTCTACAGGAGCTTCCCCCCGAAACAAGATCCGGACCTGTAGTCTCTTCTGGGGATTGATCAATAAACCACAGATCATTCAAACGCCGGTATGCGACTCATTGGGTGTCAATGGGGTGGCCGAAGTAAAAGTGAAGAATAACCTGGGTAACGCCTTACTGACAGTTTGTACACTGGGTATTTATTGTCCGCTTACATTGGAGTGGCAGTGTGCAACTCCTTGCACACCAACAGCCGATCCGCTGTAATATTCCTCACCCCAAAATTATCCGTTATGAAAATTATCAGGAATGGTTCATTCTCCTGGAGTAATGAGCATGGTACTTTTTCACAGCCTGTAAAAGACCTGTATGATCTTGCCAATGAAACGACTGGTACTGCCCTGGAGATCTACAACGATACCACCAAAGGTATACAGCAGATCATCCGTGAGGCTATACAGAGTAATACGCCGTTAAGAGCCCTGGGGGGAAGCTGGTCTTTCACGCCTATTGCTGCAAGCCGGGGCATTATTCTAAACACCAAACCACTGAATATCCGCTTTCCCGTCTCTTCCACCAGTGTTTCTCCCCGGTATAAGGGAGATCCGAAGTACCTGTGTCTCGCCCAATGCGGCAACCGCATCTGGGAACTGAACAAGTATCTGCATGGACGGGGGCAATCATTGTCTTCCAGTGGGGCCAGTAACGGACAAACCATTGCCGGCGCAATAGCCACGGGAACACATGGCGCGGCACTGGATTTTGGTGCTTTGCAGGAAAATGTTGTGGCGCTGCATATCATTACAGGGCCGGACAGTCAGCTATGGCTGGAGCGGGCTTCCTACCCGGTAATGGGGGATAGCTTTGCCGACAGGCTGGGAGCGGACCTGATGCGGGATGATGAGGTGTTTGATGCTGCATTGGTGGGCGTAGGCGCTATGGGATTTGTGCATGGTGTAATGATAGAAGCGGTAGACGATTTTCTGCTGGAGTCCTATCAGCGGCGGGTGCCATATGATGACGCCCTGATCCGGCAACTGACACTCCTGGATTTTTCCAATCCTCACTTACCCTGTCCAGGGGAGCGCCCGTTCCATATGCAGATGATGATTAACCCCTATGATATGAAGAACGGTGTATATGCGACCACCATGTATAAACGGCCTTACAAGGAAGGCTATACGCCCCCTAAGCCCAATGGCGCGGGTATCGGCCCGGGAGATGATGCTCCCTGTTTTATCGGAAAGCTGGCAGGTATTATCCCCGGGGCTGTACCCATGCTGGTAACGAAGGTACTGGGCGAGAGCCTCAATATACACGAACAGCAATTTGGCCGGTTAGGAGAGATCTTTAATAATACCACGCTGAGAGGAAAGATTGCCAGTGCTGCCGTCGGAATACCGCTTACAGCTGTAACACAGGTCGTGCAGACCCTGATGGCTGTGAATGAGTCTGATGGACCTTTCGTCGGGTTGTTTGCCTTTCGTTTTGTGAAGTCTTCTCCTGCTACGCTGGCATTTACACGATTTGCACCTGTTACCTGTGTAATGGAACTGGACGCGGTCCTGACTCCGGAAACACAGCGTTTTTACGACGCCGTCTGGGATAAGCTGGAGCAGTTACAAATACCCTTCACATTCCACTGGGGAAAGATGAGTACGATCCATCCTGACCGGCTCCGTCGCATGTATGGTGACAGTCTTGATAAATTCCTGCTTGCAAGGTCAAGGATCATTGAACCTGCTACAGCTGGTATCTTCAGCAATGACGTCATGCGGTCATGGGGTATTGACCCGGTAAGCTAACCTGTACCAGCCAGTTACGTCTGCTGTAAGACTTGTCCGGCCGTAGTCAAAGTTGCACACAACGGCTGAACGGTGTGCAACTTTAGCTACATGTTTATTTGTATTACCAATCTTTTCCATACACCTGCATTTAAATTTTTATTATTAAATAGTTATATATGCAATCCTATTGCGGATAAGTCCGTATCTTGGAATTTTACCTGAAATTTGCCCATAGGTAACCGGGTGGTTTAACAAATGAGAACTAAAATTGTATTTAGTAATGAATAACAGGCGGCTTATCTTAGCAAATTCTTAATAACAACGAATGGACTCAAACATCGAACAACCGGAAAAGCCAGTCATATCGAAAGGTATTGACGGTTTTTTCAAAGACATTTACAACATCTTTCTATTCATCGCCAGGATCTTTACGGAGGCCTTCAAACGGCCTATAGAGATACGTGAAGTGATTCGTCAGTGTTATCAGGTGGGATATAAGTCGCTGGCGCTGATCACCATGACCGGCTTCATCACTGGTCTTGTATTTACAAAACAATCCAGACCGTCACTTTCTGAATTTGGTGCGACCTCCTGGTTGCCTTCGCTGATCGCTATTGCAGTGATCAGGGCACTGGCGCCGCTGGTAACAGCACTGATCTGTGCCGGTAAAGTTGGGTCCAGTATCGGTGCCGAGCTAGCCTCCATGCGTGTAACAGAGCAAATTGATGCCATGGAGGTTTCTGCTATTAATCCATTTAAATTTCTTGTCACTACCCGGGTAATGGCCACTACCATCTCCATTCCTATCCTGGTAGGCTATACTGGTCTCGTAGGTTTATTAGGCTCCTACCTCGATATCCATCTGAACGAGCAAACGTCTTTTGTCAGTTTTTTTCAGGAAGCATTTAAGAATATATCCTTTCTGGACTTTATCACTACGGGCGTCAAGGCCGTCGTATTTGGCTTTACAATTGGCGTGGTGAGTAGTTACCAGGGTTATCATGCTACACAGGGTACCCAGGGGGTAGGTAAAGCAGCGAACATCTCAGTGGTAATTTCTATGTTCCTGATCTTTATCGAAGAGATATTTATTGTTCAAATTGCCAATTCTATCCGTTAATATGAAGTCATTTACGCCGGAAATAAATATGAACGAGAAAGTGATTGATATCCATGACCTCTATAAGTCGTTTGGTAGCAATCACGTTTTGCGTGGTATTGACATCACCGTGCACAAAGGTGAGAACGTGGTGGTATTGGGCCGTTCCGGTACCGGTAAGTCGGTCTTGATCAAAATTATCGCAGGACTGCTAAAGCCGGATGCCGGTTTCGTAAATGTGCTGGGTAAGGAAGTCGATAAACTCGGCACACAGGACCTGCGTGAACTCCGTCTGAAAGTAGGGTTCTGTTTTCAGAATGGTGCCTTATATGACAGTATGACCGTAGGGGAAAACCTGGCTTTCCCACTGAAACGAAATACGCCGAAGATCACCAACGAACAGGTAAGAAAAATGGTGAATGTGACCCTGGAAGCTGTTGGCCTGGCAAAAACCATTGACCAGATGCCTTCAGAATTATCCGGTGGACAGCGTAAACGTATCGGTATCGCCCGTACACTGATCCTCCGTCCGGACATCATGTTATATGATGAACCGACCGCCGGCCTGGACCCCATCACCTGTACTGAGATCAATAATCTGATTAACGAAGTACAACGCCGCTTCCATACAAGTTCAATTATCATCACCCATGACCTTACGTGCGCCAAAGACGTAGGCGATAAGATCGTCGTGATGAAAGAAGGAAAGTTTGTAAAACAGGGCACCTTTGATGAGGTATTCAGCACCAAGGATGAACTCATCAATGAATTTTATGACTATAATTTTATACAGTAAGATATGAAAGAAACAAGCAACAGACGCTCTGTAATAGTAGGCATTTTTATATTTATAGGCTTGCTGATCGTTATAGTAGGCGTACTTACACTTGGAGGACAAAAGAAGGCATTTGTTAGCGCAATCAGAGTGACTGCTACTTTCTCTGACATCGGCGGCGTTCAGACTGGCAACAACGTCTGGTACTCTGGTGTGAAAGTCGGAACTGTTAAGAAGATCACCTTTATGGAGCATGATAAGATACAGGTGGATATGAACATTGAGAAAAGCTCAGCCAAGTTCATACATAAAGATGTATTAGCGAAAGTAGGTTCCGATGGCCTGGTAGGTAACAAGATCATTGCATTGTCCGGCGGCTCTGACGGTACACCGCCTATCGAGGATGGCGATCAGCTCAAAATAGCAGTGGCCATCAGCCCTGATGAGATCATGACCACCCTCCAGGAAAATAACAAACAATTGCTTGTCATCACGGGGAACCTGAAAACCCTCAGCCAGCGTATTGTTGATGGTGAAGGTACGCTTGGTAAACTGGTGACCGACGAGTCACTTTACAATAACCTTGCGCAGACCATGGTAACCTTCGAGAAGGCAGCTAACAATGCCGAGAGACTTACGAAAGGTCTGGCTGATTATGCCTCGAACCTGCGTAGGGAGGGGTCGCTGACAAATGACCTGATCACTGATACAACTGTATTCAGTAATCTGCGTACTGCTGTCGCCCAGATGAAAGATGTGGCAGGTAATGCGAATGTTGTCGTATCTAATCTGAAGAGTACCACTGAAGGACTGAATCAGAATCTGAACAGTGCGACTTCTCCGATAGGGGTGTTGCTGAATGATCCGAAGTCAGGTGAGGACCTGAAACAGACGTTGCGCAACCTGAATGTAAGCACCGGTAAACTGGATGAGGACCTGGAAGCATTGCAGCATAATTTCCTGTTGAGAGGGTACTTTAAGAAAAAGGCGAAGAGAGAAGAAAAAGCCAGGAAGGATAGTATTAAGAATGCGCAGCAACAGTAGTTAATCTTACTGGGATCATATTTATAGAGCCCGTGCAAGCAATCTGCTTGCACGGGCTTTTTTGTTGTTTTTCCTTTAGTAAATGGTTGAAATACAGGTTATCCGGTTAATACCTGCTGTTTATCTGCCATGTATCCGAAAGGTGTTAAAAAAGCACCTGATAGGCTCACTATTCTATTACTAAGAGGGCACCAAAAGGGTACTTCAATATCCATTGGATATCGAAGTGCCCTTTTGGTGCCCTCTTAGTGATACTATATTACCCAATTAGTATGGGTGCCAGGCACAATTGTGATATCCGCCTGAACAGCACCGTTGTTCCGGGAAGACCTCCCCTGAAATATCTACTTAACTTAACAATTACTTAATTCAAACTTAACATTGCCCCTTTATTTTAGCGCCCTGAAAAATAACAGGTACAGCTACCACCTCTGAATTGTCAGGTGAAACATTCATGCCGCTATGTAACGCTGATACGTATATCCCGAACATTGTTCAGGGCTATGCAGTAATGTTCGGACAGGCTTAACATTCCCTTTACAATGACGGTGTACTTTTGTTCCGTAAACACCAGGTAAAAAAAGATGCGAATTAAAACTACATATAGTGCTTCATCTGACCCTGAGATGTACTTTGACAGGCTATTTAAAGAGACCTATGCAAATACTGTCGCATACCTGGAGAAAATCAGCAGTGATAAAGATCTCGCCCGGGACCTTGCACAGGAGGCCTATCTGAAGGTCTGGCAAAAACTGGAACTCCTGCCGGAGGAAGATGAAGAGACGCTGAGATACATTCTGATCATCGCGCGCAACTGTTTCCTTGATCACCTGAAAGGAGTGCTCAGGGAGAAAAAACAACAGGATGCCTACGCCACTGTCTTTATTGAAACAAGTGCTGCCGCCAATCATATGGAAGTAAAAGAACAGCAGCAGATCATCGATCATACCATTAATACACAAGACGAATCCGCACGCCGCTTCTATCTCTTAAACCGCGAGGAAGGTCTTACCTACAAAGAGATCGCCTTACAGGAAGGTGTATCTGAAAAGACCGTTGAACGCTATATCGGAAGAGTACTCCGCACCTTACGTACCCGCCTTGCCAGTTTTATTTTTCTTTGGTAACAATTCCTTAACCTGAAAGCCTGACGGTGCCGTAATCATTTTACTGTTATTATAATAAACTAAGTCAGCTAAATGCATCTACAGTATATCCGGAAACGATTGCAAGATCTCAGCACAGGTAAATTAAGCGCCGCACAAAAAAAGGAACTGCAACAACTATTAGATGCATTGACAGAACATGAGCGCGCTGCATTATTCCCCGTGGAGGAGTATATACAGAAAGCTGATCACCAGTTGCCGGATGAAGAAGTAGGTGCTGCACTCGCCCGTCTGAAACAAACCCTCAAACCAGGTAAGGTCATCCTGTTGGCCCGCTGGCGAAAAGTGAGCCAGTACGCCGCAATCCTGGTGCTGGTAATGGGTAGTACTTTTCTGCTGAGAAAGAATGCCGGCATCTTTATCAGAAAGAGCGGACAGCCAGCAAAACGTTATCATACCATGAAAGTGGCTGATGGCAATCATGCTACACTGGTATTGAAAGATGGTACACGCATCATCATAAACGGGGGCAGTGAACTACTTTATCCTGACAACTTTGATAGTAAGGAGCGTATGGTTTATCTGAAAGATGGCGAAGCTTATTTCGAGATCGCCAAAGACGCAGCACATCCGTTTGTAGTAAAAACGCAACAAATGAGAGTGCGGGTATTGGGAACCTCATTCTCCGTAAGAGATTATAAAGAAGAACATAAGGCTTCCGTTTCGGTCAATAGCGGAAGAGTAGCACTCGAGAGCTTCTTAAAAGCAGGACCATGGCTCGAATTAGTAGCAGGCAATGGATCAGTGTTAGATAAGTATAAAGGGACATTTACAAAACAGGACATCGACATCTCAGCAACAACCGCCTGGATAAGAGGAGAGTTTAATTTCCAGGACGCCACTCTACAGGAAGTATTACATGTATTACAACATAAATATGCGGTACGATTTGAAGTGAAAGATTCAACCATATTGAAACGTAGATTCACTGCTACTTTCAGGAATAACAGTATTAATAATATCATGCAGCAGCTGAAGCTGATGGGTAACATTGAATATACTATTACAGACAACCTAATACAAATACAATAACACTGCCCACTGTGGGGTGTGAACAAATTCGGTACAAAAGCTAAATTATAATTGAATGGACAAAAGTACAAATAAGCGGGGTGGCCCGCTAGGGAATTGCTGTCCGCAACTGAAAGGGATTATCAGGAATGCGGGGCTGCTGGTACTATTATTCCTTACTGCATTCATGCCTGCTTCCTATGCGCAAACGGGCGAAAAAAGGCTTGACATCGCTATGGAAGGTCAGCCGCTGAAAGATGTATTTCAGTTTATCCAGAAGAACACTTCCTTTGTCGTTAACCATAGCGAAGACGAAGTGAACAGCAATATAAAGGTGACAGTAAAGCTGAAAGAGGCCACTGTTCCTGAAATATTGAGAGCTGCCCTGAGCAATACCGAGTACCAGTTTATCCGTAACGGTAACTCATTCGTGATCGCACGCAGACAACCTGATATCGTTATCCGCGGTAAGGTGTCTGATGAAAAAGGTGATGCCCTGATCGGTGTGAATGTACGTCCGAAGAGTGGTAACAGAGGTACTGTTACGAATGCGGACGGACAGTATACCATCTCTGTTCCTGCCGGTGGTACTTCCCTGGTATTCTCCTTCCTTGGATATACCATTCGTACTATACCGGTACATGAAACCCAGACACTCAATGTACAGATGATCCCTGATGCAAAGGCACTGAGCGAAGTAGTCGTTACTACCGCGCTGGGTATCAAACGAGAAGAGAAAGCGCTGGGTTATGCAGCCACTGTTGTTAAAAATGAACAGCTGACGGAAGCTGTTTCCAACAACTGGACGGATGCATTATCAGGTAAGGTAGCTGGTCTGAACCTGGTGAGATCCAATGCGGGTCCTACCGGTTCCAATAAGATCATCCTTCGTGGTGAGAGTAACCTGAATGGTGATAACGAAGCACTGATCGTGGTAGACGGGGTAGTGATCAACCAGAGTAGCGGCCGTCGTAGTGCTATCAGTGGTGAAACGCCATATGGTACCGGTAGTGATAACATGCCGGCTGATTATGGTAGCGGCCTGAATGACATCAACCCGGAAGATATCGAATCTATCACCGTACTGAAAGGCCCCGGTGCTGCGGCATTATATGGCCAGCGTGGTGCAAATGGTGCACTGATCATCACGACTAAATCTGGTAGCCCGAAAAGAAAGGGACTGGGCGTGACTGTCAATTCAAACGCATCTGTTGAACAGGTGAACCGCTGGCCTTCTCTGCAATATGAATATGGCCAGGGCCTGGATGGTGCTGCCTATTATTCCTATGGCGCTTCTGCTGATGGTGCAAGCACGAGTGGTACCAGCTCTGCATATGGTCCGCGTTTCGAAGGACAAAAGTTTTTTCAGTATGACCCTGTTACACAAACAGTGGGTAAGGAAAGAACACCATGGGTACCGTATAAAGATCAGCTGCAGCAGTTCTTCAATGTAGGTCAGACCTATACCAACTCTGTAAGCCTGGACGGTGGTACTGATAAAACAACGGCGCGTTTCTCCTTCACGAATGTGAGCAATAAATGGATCATTCCGAATACCGGTTATGGCCGTAATACAGTAGCCATCTCCGTTAACTCAAAGGTGAACGACAAATTACAGATTTCTTCCAAAGTGAACTATACAAACAAATTCAGTGATAACCTGCCAGGTTCCGGTTATGGTAACCAGTCTTTAATGTACTGGTACATCTTCTGGCAGCCAAATGCTAACCTGGACTGGCTAAGAGATTACTGGGGTAATGGCATGGAAGGTAAACAGATCAAGTATCCGTTCAGTTCCTTCCCCGAAAACCCGTATGCGGTGGCGTATGAGTTCCTGAATGAAACCAACCGTCATGGCATCACCGGTAACGTACAGGCAACCTATAATATCGTGAAGGGGCTGAGTCTGCAGGTAAGAACATCTATTGACTTCGCCAATGAACACCGTGAGCAGAAACGTCCGTATGATGCGGGTGCCAAGTTCCAGAGAGGCAGCTACCGTACACAGAACATCTTTGGTATGGAATCCAGCACAGACTTCCTGTTGAAATATGACACGAAGCTGGCAAGAGAACTCACCTTATCTGCAACAGCTGGTGGAAGTACGCTGAAGAACACCTACAACAAAGATGAGGTGCGTGCTGACTCCCTCACTTATCCGGGTATCTACAGTATGTCGAATGCTGCTGGTCCATTAGTGACAATGCCTTACAGATCCAGATATGCATTCAATAGTGTATACGGACTACTGGCCCTGGGTTATAAAGAGTTTCTTTTTGTAGACTTCACTGCGCGCCAGGACTGGGCCAGTACACTCGCCACACCGCGTCGTACAACTAACGCGGGCTTCTTCTATCCTTCAGCTAACACCAGCTTTATTATATCCGAAGCGTTCAAAATGCCAGGAGAAATAAGCTACGCTAAAGTAAGGTTCTCTGCTTCTGCTGTAGGTAGTGGTGGTACGACCGCTTACCAGACGGCCTATGTGTATCAGTCTGCAGGTAGTTTATATAGTGGCGGTCTGGAAAATCCTGCAGGTTTGGCCAATCCTAACCTGAGACCTCTCAGAACGATCTCTTATGAAGCGGGTGCAGTAGCCAAATTCTTCCACAACCGTGTAGGTTTCGATCTGACATTGTACAGAGGCTTATCGAGAGATCAGCACCTGAACCGAATTGTTGACCGCGCTTCTGGTTATACTACCGTACTGGTGAATGCCGGTGAGGTAAGCAATAAAGGCATTGAGCTGGCATTGAATGGTATGCCAGTGTCGACAAAGAATTTTAAATGGACGACCAATGTAGTCTTCTCTGCTAACCGTAACAGGATCGAGAAACTGGTGGATAGTTCACTGGTACTGAAAACTGGTTACGTAGGTGGTGGTCAGATCGTAGCACAGGTAGGTGGTAGTATGGGTGACCTGTATGGTCGTGGTTATCAGCGTGCTCCCGACGGACAGGTTATCTATGATAAAACAACCGGTGTCGCACTGATCACAGAAGGTGTTAAATATCTGGGTAATACCATTCCTAAATGGAAACTCGGTTTCAGCAATGATTTCAACTACAAACAGTTCCATCTGAGCCTGCTGTTCGATGCGCAGTATGGTGCGGTAGCACACTCACTGATGCATTACAAACTGGCAGAACAGGGTAAAACAACTAACACCCTGCCCGGCCGCTACAATGGTATCATTGGTAATGGTGTGATAGCAGATGGAGATGGTAAGTATAAAAAGAATGATGTTATCGCTACAGATATCGATGAATACTACCGTTCTCATTATGGTGTAGACAACGCAGAAGGCAGCACTTTCCGTACTGACTTTATCAAGTTCAGGGAAGCGCGTCTCGATTATACACTGCACCCTAAAGTGGCAAAGCGTATGGGCTTCCAGCGTGCGACGTTCGGTGTATACGGCCGTAACCTGTTCATCTGGTCTCCATGGCCAATGTTCGATCCTGAATTCGGTACTATTACCGGAACTGATATCGTACAGGGTTTTGAAGTAGGACAGTTCCCTTCTACCCGTACAATGGGCGCTAACCTGGTACTTGTATTCTAATCCAAAAAGTAATGAAGCACATTATAAATAAAATATCAGCTGTCATCGTGATGGGAAGTATGTTGTTCTCATCCTGTACAAAAGACTTTACAGCAACCAATACCGATCCTAACGGCACACCGACAGCATTGCCGCAGCAGCTGATGGCGCCGGCACTGGTGGGAACGCTGGGGTATAACATGCTCCGTAACCGCAACTTCAACAATGAACTGATGCAGGTAACGGTAGATGCGAGTGATGCAGAAGGTAAGGTGTTCAGATATGATTACCGCGCCACCTGGGCCGACTATCTGTACAATGGTCTGTATTCCGAACTGACCAACTTTAAGGATATGTATAAAGTGGCCAGTCAGCCACTGAACTACAACAAATCCTATATGGGTATCTCTGTTATCTGTCAGTCATGGGTCTATTCCATCCTGACAGATACTTATGGAGACATACCTTATTTCCACTCCAACGAGGCAAGGGACAGCGCTATCTATGAACCAGCCTTTGATGCGCAGAAGGATATCTATATGGATATTTTCAACAAACTGGATTCTGCCAATACCTGGTTGTCTGCAGGTACTGCCATCAATGGCGGCGGCGACCCTGTGTATGGTGGTGTGGTAGCTAACTGGCGCAAGTTCGGTAACTCACTGTATTTACGTTTGCTGCTGAGGGTTTCCGGCAAATCAGAAATGACGGAGTTCTGTAAGGCGAAGATCAGGCAGATCGTAGAGACGACCACTTATCCTATTATGGCCAGCAACGCAGAATCGGCTATTCTGAGGTGGACAGGTGTTGGTCCGCTGACGTCTCCATATATCGGTGTGAGAGAGCAGGACTTCAGATCGCCTGGTATTGCCAGCTTCTTCATCGATAACCTGAGCTCCTGGAATGACCCGCGTATCGATATCCCTACCTATGGAACCAGTAGTATTAACAGATGGGGTATTGCACCTTATTCTGGTTCCTACCAGGGTATTCCCAGTGGGTATGCGCCCGGAGAGAATCCTGTGAAGAAATGTTATTTCTATTCCAATACCTCTGCTGTGTCACTGATGACAGAGCCGATGACCGGTATGATGATGAACTATGCGGAAGTGAAGTTCATCCTGGCAGAAGCAGCTATCAGAGGATGGATCACAGGATCAGCAGAGACTTACTATAACGACGGTGCATTGAACAGTATTACCTTATGGTTGCCTAACTATGCGGTGCCTATTAAGGACTTCCTGACTGCCGCGGATATTGAGTGGGACGATAAGCTGTCATTTGAGGATAAGATGGAACGTATTCACAAACAGAAGTATTATGCCTTGTTCCTGACAGATATGCAGCAGTGGTTTGAATATCGTCGTACTGGTCACCCGTACCTGCCAAAAGGTGCAGGTCTGAAGAATGGCGGTGTGATGCCAGCGAGAATGACCTACCCTGTGTATGTGCAGTCCACCAATCCGACAAATTATAAACTGGCAGTTGCCAGACAGGGGGCAGATCAGATCTCTACCCAGGTTTGGTGGCAAAAACCATAATTGATCATTCAATACGAAAAATACTGTCATGAAAAAGATATTCTTATACGCTTTCTATTTAACATCATTCATCTCCCTGGGGGGATGTGTAAAGGATACTTATCCGGGCGCTGAGATAAGTCCCTATATCGCCATATTCGACATCAGGAACCTGTACAGGGGTGAAGACCTGGTACTGAACAGAGACAATATGAAAGGGGGTACACGCCTGGCTGCGATGGTCGTATCCGATCATTCAGGTGGTAACCTGCCGGAGGGCCTGCTGGTAGTGCAGGACGCCCGCCGCTTATCTGCCCTGCGTGGTATCTCTATTCCGCTGGGCGCAGATGCTGCTTCCTTCGTGCCGGGAGATTCCGTTATCATACATGTGGAAGGTAAAACACTATCGAGAGTAAATGGCATCCTGGAGATCAAGGGGGTAACCAGGGGCGATATAGAGAAAGTATCTTCCGGTAATGAGATACCTATTAACCGTGTAACGATCGGCCAGATGCAGACCAGTCCTGATACGTATGAGAGTACATTGTCAGTGATCGTAAAAGGGACATTTGATCCGCTGCCAACGCCAACGGATGTACTATCCGGAGATAAGACCCTGAATGATGGTTTTGGTGATATTATCTTACATACGGAAGCAGCTGCGTCTTTCGCAAAAGACCCTGCTTTCGTGAATGCCAACTATTTTGGGATCGTATTCAATACACAGGTGAAGGAAGGACAGCTGGTGCCACAGTTCAGGGTACGTACCGGTGCGGATGTAAGGAAGCTTAGCTCTGATATACAGGTGGCTCCGGTACTGATCACTGGTTTCATGAGTGATGTGGCAGGTGGTGATGGTAACTATGAATATGTGCAGCTGATGGCGACAACGGATATCGACTTCGCAGCGACACCATATGCAGTGGTTGTAACGAATAATGCCAATGCATCTACACCTACGGGCTACCCTTCGCAGGGCTGGGCTACCGGTAATATGCGAACCTACAAATTTAGCCTGAGCCAGGGGAAAGCGGCGAAAGGTACTTTCTTCTATGTAGGGGGTGCCGGTAAAAAGATCAATGGTTCCGGTTCTACAGACATGGCAACGTCCAACTGGGTGAGAGCATTTGACTACACTAAGAATGATGGTGATGGTTTCGGCCTGAAGACAGGCGGTCTGCTGCCTAATAGTGGTAACGCTTCTGGTATAGCCGTATTTAAGGACTCTGCCGTGACAGTCAATTCTACACCGGTAGATGTGATCTTTATCGCCACAGGCGGTAGCCTGTATCAATCGGGTAAAGGTTACCGTATAGCCAACACCGATTTCTATGATATCATTAACCCGATCACCATGGCACAACAGCCGTTCTACAGACAGGGATCTAATACACTCAGCCTGGTTTACAACACAGCTGACCTGGGCTATTTCAATATGCTGGGTGGTATGTACAATCCGGCTTTGGGTAAGTGGGTAAGGGCAAGAGCACAGAACAACAGACTGCTTACTAAATCTTCTCCGCTTTCAGATATTGAAGGCGAAGGCGCTACAGTTCTTAAATAAAAGATTAAACAGTTATGACGCTTAACAGACGAAAATTCCTAAGGAATCTTGGTATTACGGGATCACTGCTCACAGTGCCTTCGGTAATGCTGAACGCAATGCCATTATTCAAAAAAGGTAACATTGACCTTTCCAACATCACGTTAAAGGGAAAAGTGCAGAGCAATGGTAAAGGTATTCCCGGCGTACAGGTCACAGACGGTATCAATATCGTACTGACTGACAGGAATGGCGATTACCTGCTGCAAAGCAATGCGACTGCGGAGTTTGTATATATCAGTGTACCAGCGGGATATGCGTTTCCGGAAGAAAAGGGCATCGCAGCATTCTATAAGCCACTGACGAAAGGTAATGCGGTGATAAAGCATGATTTCAGCCTGGAAAGACTGAAAGTGGACGACCGCAAACATACGTTTGTAGTCTGGGCGGACCCACAGGTGAAATCAAAGAAAGATGTGGAGCAGTTAATGAGCCAGTCAGTACCGGACCTGCAGGCATTGGTGAAATCCTATCCTAAAGACACGTTGCTGCATGGTATCGGTTGTGGAGACCTGGTTTGGGATGAGTTTGAACTGTTTGCCGATTATAAAGAAGCGGTGTCTAAATCTGGTATTCCCTTCTTTAACGTGATCGGCAACCATGATCTGGATATCGAAGCCCGTACAGATGACGGATCTGCCAATACCTTCAAAAAACAGTTCGGTCCTACGTATTATTCCTATAACAGGGGAGAGGTGCACTATATCGTACTGGATGACGTCTTCTTTGTAGGTGCTGCTAAAAGCTACATCGGTTATATCACGGAGAATCAGTTGCAATGGCTGGAACAGGACCTCGCAAATGTGAAACCAGGTAGCCTGATCGTGCTGAGTACACATATCCCGACCTTCACAGGTCAGCAGAGACGGAACGGAAAACCGGAGGAAATAGGTGGAGGTACCGTTGCCAACAGAAAACAGCTGTACAAGATGCTGGCTCCTTTTAAAGTACATATCATGAGTGGACATACGCACTTTAATGATAACTGGGAAGAGGGAGATATCATGGAGCACAACCATGGTACGGTATGTGGTGCATGGTGGACCGGTCCGATCTGCGGAGATGGTACACCAAGTGGTTATGGTGTATACGAAGTAGATGGTACAGATATCAAATGGTATTATAAATCAACCGGCTTACCAAAAGAAACCCAGCTACGTATCTATCCGAAAGGAAAAATAAAGGAATCGCCTGATGAGATCTCAGCTAATGTATGGAACTGGGATAGCAAGTGGAAAGTGGAATGGTATGAAGATGGTGTATTAAAAGGCCCTATGGAGCATCGTGTGGCTTACGATCCATGGGCAGTAGAACTGTATTTAGGTCCAACGCTTCCTAAAACCCGTAAGTTTGTAGAGCCTACACTCAACGATCACATGTTCTTCGCCAAACCTTCACCTGATGCGAAGAAGATCACGGTGAAAGCTACCGATAGATTCGGTAACGTTTACGAAGAATCCATCTGATAACAATGTTTCAATTTTTCAGAAAAGGCGGGTCATGACAATGGCCTGCCTTTTTCTGCTATAATATATTGAGTTAATGAGTTATATTTGCGCCATCGAGTACTTGGATGTCGATTGAGTGGGATACACTATCGGCATTTTTTTATGGGCATTGTTCGGAAAGATCATAATGTTCTATCCCTTATTCAAGTAGGGGAGGTACTTCCTTATATCTTTGAATACACTACATGCAGCAGTTGTAAACTGAAACACCTATGAATTCATTTTTCAGTAGGGCACTATCGGGCATATGTCTGATGCTCTTCCCCATTCTTGTGTACGGACAGTTACCTTACAGTCCCTGTAGTCCGACAGGAGGAAAAAAGGCCGATGTTCTCGGCGTAGAGACAAAATACCGGGCCCCTGGAGGAGCCGCCCCCACCTTCACCATCCCCGCAGGCACGAAATCCATTGTGGTGTATGTTGCTTCGGAAACTGGTATTAGCACAGCCCCGGCAAATAACATTGACACATTAAGGGGCGACGAGGATTTCATTACGATCAATGCCATTATTGACATCCCCACCAATACTTCCTCCGGTTTCCTGAACTATGCGAAGAATACCAACACCAACGGTTCGGGTACAAACGTATATGGCTGGAAAAAGGCACCACTGGGCGCACTTATCCCTAATGCAAGTAAGATAGGTGATGCATTACCCGACCTGAACAACGTTCGGTTCTCCATTACAGGTAACACGCTGACCATTGCCGAAAATGCGACGGGTATCCACTCTTCCTTCCATGTTGAATACCTTTCCCCCACCACTAACTCCCTGAATCCTTTACCTACTGTTATACGAAGTCTGCTACATGGTGCTGCTGCTGCCAACACCGACCTTGTGGTACCTATTCCGGCAGGAACACAGCTGATCAGTATATCCGCTAAGGGTAGTAACACCAGTAATGCGGACCTGAACAGTGTTAACGGAACGGAAGAAGGATATTCCAACCTGCATTTCCTCGTAGATGTAGATAAAGCCCGGATCGATGGTTTCGCTACACTGGCGAATGGTGGTTCTGAAGACAGACGGTCAACATATGTTATCAGTAACAAGCCAATAGCCGCAACCGGTACTTTGCTGACTTCCGGTGTTATCACCGGCGACTATACGGCAAAGAATACTGATCCGGGTGCAGTAGGTGTATATGACATGGAGTTGTATGTAAGTGGTGGCGACCTTGTCATTAAACGTAATGCCAGTTATGCCCGCGACTTTGATGATTCCTATGTACTGGAGTTTTATACAAGAACCGGACAGGGGATGAGTGCGGAGTTCATTGATTCGGATATCCGCAATATCGTAAGTGGTTCATATCCTGCCGCCGGAGAGACCAGGACATTTAAAATTCCTTCCGGTACCAACTTCATTTATTTCAATCAGACAGCCAACGCGATCAACTTTAACTTTGAAAGTAATGAGAACCCGCTGGCGTCTTATGCATATATAGATCTGCAGAAAGAAACAGCTACTGGTTATTACTACCAGCAGGTAGGTTCTTCTTCCGGTACAGGCAGACGTGAAGATAACTTTGCGTTCCGTGATGTGCCACTGGATAGTACCAGCACTAAAGCACATGCGAATACCGTTGGCTTCAAAGCGGGGTATCCGTATGATCTCACTTTCAAGCTGTCGGCCGATAAAAGTGAATTAATTGTTACCAACAAAACCGGTCTGGCCAACCAGACGTATCAGTTCCTGTTATCAGCTGATTTCTATGGTGCGCGTCCGGATGTAGCCTTTAATCCGGCTAACATCACGTTTACCAAAGGGGCTAACTGTAACATGGTAAAGGCCCATGTACAGATCTGCAACCCCGGTTCCGGTAATAATAATGGTGGTATGCCGATCGCTTTCTATGAAGGTGATCCGACGACAGATGCAACAGCGAAGCTGTTATTTGTAGGTACTATACCTACACAGATTAAAATGGGAAACTGTGCTGACTTCACGTTTGACCTGGATCTGAGCGGAAGAAGCAACCTGAATATCGGTATCTCTATGATCCTGAATGATAATGGTTCCTTTGTTCCGGGTGGAGCAGGAAGTGCCGTGGGTACGCCTTTCGCACTGAGTAGCCTGGCCACTCAGCATCAGTTCTATACGGAGTGTTACTATGATAACAACCTGTTCAGCACAGTATTGAACGTGAATAACTGTCCGGTACTGGACCCTGACCCTAACCATAGTTCTGGTGCTGCAGGCAATTACAGTTACCTGACTACCTATAACGCAGGCGGTCCTGGTGTGAAGATCACTGATACCGATCTGACGATCATTGATCCTGATGGGGGCACAATCGCTTCTGCGACGATCGTCCTGTCCAATCATCCGGATGGTGCGCTGGAAGGACTGCATATCAATGGTACGTTGCCGGCAGGTATTATCGCTACAGGTGATAGCACCGGTACGATCGTACTTACAGGTGCCGCGTCCCAGGCTGATTACATCGCTGCCATCGGATTAATCGAGTATTATAACAGGAACCTGACACCTGATCAGACCGATCGCACTATTCTTACTACCCTGAATGATGGTACAGAGAATGGCCCGGTGGCAACGACCACTGTCCAGATCCTGACTGAACCACGTGTAGCCGTATTTGGTAACGACACGAAGATCCAGGACAACAGTACTACCACCAATACGGCCGATGGTACTGATTTCGGTGTGGTGGCGATCGGTTCGGCTGCTACAGAACACAGATTTGTGGTATCGAATGTGGGAACGGGGGCGCTGAATGTCATTAGCTCACCAGCAGTTGATATTGCAGGTGATCCGGGATTCACTATTACCGCGCAACCCGGTACGAACACACTGAACGGCCATGATTCAGCTGCTTTTAAGATCAGCTTTGACCCTGCTGCACATACAGCAGGTACCTATACAGCCACCATTACTATTCTGAGTGATGATGCAGATACGGATGCTGCTAGTTACACCTACACGGTAAGTGTTGTGGTGCACAACCTGCCGACTGTATCCAATAGCACTGTCAATGTGGATGAAGACAATACATTAAGCTTTGCTGCGACAGATTTTACCAGCAATTATAGCGATATAGATGCCGCTGCACTGACTACAGTAAAGATCAATACCCTGCCTGCCAATGGGACATTTGAACTGAATGGTGTAGCTATACTGGCCGGACAGGAAGTCACTGCTGCAGACCTGGCAAATATCACATTCATTCCGGCCGCTAACTGGAATGGTACCACTTCTTTTGAATGGGTTGCTGCAGATGATCATGCGTATGCTGCTACGGCGGCAACAATGACGATCGTTGTCGCCCCGGTTAATGATGCCCCTGTTGCTACTGTACCAGCAGGTATCAGTGTAACAGAAGGTACACCGGCCAATATCACTGGCGTTTCATTTGCGGACGTGGATGCTGCAAATAATACAGTAACAGTTACGATATCCGTTCCGGAGGGTAGCCTGGCGGCTACTACAGGTGCGGGTGTAACTGTAGGGGGGACTGCTGGTGCGCTGACATTAAGCGGTACAGTAGCAGATATCAATGCATTTATCGCAGCTGGTAATGTGGCCTACGCTACTATCTTAAATCCTTCAGCAACAGTCACCGCTACTGTTAATATTAATGACAATGGTAACACCGGCAGCGGTGGAGCCCTGCAGGATACAAAGACATTCCCGCTGAATATCACGAAAGTCAATACTCCTCCGACAGGAACTGGTGATACAAAAACAACTCCCCGTAATACGCCGGTAAATGGTGCTGTAACGGGTAATGATGTTGATGGAGATCCACTGACCTATACGAAAGCAACTGATCCATCTAATGGCTCAGTGACTGTGAATCCTGATGGCACCTATACTTATACGCCGGCCGCCGGTTATGTAGGCAATGACAGCTTTACTGTTGATATTGCCGATGGTCAGGGTGGTTCGACCACTGTAACCGTTAGTATCACTGTGACTCCGCCGCCGAATAACCCGCCAACGGGTGCAGGTGACACGAAGACGACCGTTCGTAATACACCGGTAAATGGTGCCGTGACCGGTAGTGATGTGGATGGGGATGCGCTGACCTTTAACAAAGCAACAGATCCGGCTAATGGCTCAGTAGTTGTAAATAACGATGGCACTTATACCTATACGCCGGCAACTGGTTATACCGGTCCCGATACTTTCACTGTTACGATCTCTGATGGTAAAGGTGGTACAACTAATGTAACCGTAAATATCACGGTAACGGCTCCGCTGAATAACCCGCCAACGGGTACAGGTGACACGAAGACAACCGTTCGTAATACACTGGTAAGTGGTGCCGTAACCGGTAATGATGTAGATGGGGATGCACTGACCTTTACCAAAGCAACAGATCCAGCTAATGGCTCAGTAGTTGTAAATAACGATGGCACTTATACCTACACACCGGCAACTGGTTATACCGGTCCCGATACTTTCACTGTTACGATCTCTGATGGTAAAGGTGGTACAACTAATGTAACGGTAAATATCACGGTAACGGCTCCGCTGAATAATCCGCCAACGGGTACAGGTGACACGAAGACAACCGTTCGTAATACACCGGTAAATGGTGCCGTGACCGGTAGTGATGTGGATGGGGATGCGCTGACCTTTACCAAAGCAACAGATCCAGCTAATGGCTCAGTAGTTGTAAATAACGATGGCACTTATACCTATACGCCGGCAACTGGTTATACCGGTCCCGATACTTTCACTGTTACGATCTCTGATGGTAAAGGTGGTACAACTAATGTAACCGTAAATATCACGGTAACGGCTCCGCTGAATAATCCTCCGACCGGTACAGGCGACAGTAAGACAACTACACGAGACACACCTGTGAATGGTGTGGTAACAGGTAGTGATGCAGATGGTGATGTATTGACCTTTGTCAAGGCAACGGATCCTGTTCATGGTTCCGTTACTGTAAATACGGACGGTACTTATATTTATACCCCTGCAGCTGGTTATACCGGTACGGATAACTTCACCATTACGATCAGCGATGGTAAAGGTGGTACGACTAATGTAACCGTGAATATCACTGTTACACCGGTTGTTACGCCACCGGTGAACAATCCTCCGACCGGTACGGGCGATACTAAAATTACCAACCAGGATACGCCTGTAAATGGCGTAGTGACCGGTACAGACGTAGACGGTGACGCACTCACTTTTACGAAAGCTACTGACCCTGCGCATGGTTCCGTGATCGTACATGCCGATGGTACCTATACTTATACGCCAGCTACTGGTTATGTAGGGAATGACAGCTTCACGATCACTATCTCAGATGGGAAGGGTGGTACTACTACGGTAACGGTAAATGTTATTGTTACTGCTCCTGCAAACAATCCTCCGACCGGTACGGGCGATACTAAAATTACCAACCAGGATACGCCTGTAAATGGCGTAGTGACCGGTACAGACGTAGACGGTGACGCACTCACTTTTACGAAAGCTACCGACCCTGCGCATGGTTCCGTGATCGTACATGCCGATGGTACCTATACTTATACGCCAGCTACTGGTTATGTAGGAAATGACGGTTTCACGGTCACAATTGCTGATGGTAAGGGTGGTAGCACGACCGTGACCGTTAACATCACGGTTACGCCGGTAGTAACACCTCCGGTTAATAATCCGCCAACAGGCACTGGTGATAGCCAAACCACTAATCAGGATACACCAGTAAATGGTACAGTAACCGGTACAGACGTAGACGGTGACGCACTGACCTTTACGAAAGCCACTGACCCTACCAACGGTACTGTGATCGTAAACGCCAATGGTACCTATACTTATACACCGGCAACTGGCTACATAGGCAATGACAGCTTCACGATCAATATTGCTGATGGCAAAGGCGGTAGCACAACCGTAACCGTTAATATTGCGGTAACGCTGGTAGTAACACCTCCGGTTAATAATCCGCCAACAGGTTTCGGTGATTCTAAATCAACACCTGAAGGCACCGCGGTATCTGGTAAGGTAACGGGTACTGATGTCGATGGTGATGCACTGACCTTTATGAAGGCAACTGAACCTGCACACGGTACTGCTGTTGTCAATCCCGATGGCACCTATACCTACACACCTGCCACAGGTTATACCGGACTGGATAACTTCAATATCACTATCAGTGATGGTAAGGGTGGTACGGCTACCGTGACCGTCAATATCAATGTAATGCCGGTGATACAGGATCCGGTAGCCGTGAATGACAGAGCGGAAACCAAAGCCAATACGCCTGTTACAGTGAACGTACTGGATAATGATGATGCCCGTAATGCCACACTCGACGTAACCACTGTCACCATCGTCGGTGGACCTGCACATGGTACTGTCAAAGTGAATGAAGATGGTACCATAACCTATACTCCTGATCCTGGTTATACCGGTGAAGAGACCTTTACTTACCAGGTGAAGAATACGAATGGTCAGGCGAGTAACGTGGCTACTGTTGCCATCACCATCACTGCCACCAGCATCAACGTACCAAATCTTTTCACGCCGAATGGCGACGGTAAGAATGACTTCTTCGAGATCCGTGGACTGAACCAGTATGCGGAAAATGAGCTGATCATTGTGAACCGCTGGGGTAACGAAGTATACAGAACAAGAGGTTATCAGAATACCTGGAAAGGTGACGGATTGAATGAGGGGACCTATTACTACGTGCTGCGTATCAGACGTAACAGCACAACAGAATGGGAAGTGATGAAAGGATACGTTACACTGATCAGGGCTTTTAAATAATAATGTGAACCACAGACCTTTACTATGAAAAAGATATTTTTGATAGCTGGACTGCTGACATCATTTGGACTGACTGTGCATGCCCAACAGGATGCACAGTATAGCCAGTATATGTTCAACGGTATTTATATTAATCCCGCTTATGCCGGTTATAAGGAGGCATTGAACCTGCATGCTTTTTACCGTAATCAGTGGACGGGCATGACGGGGGCTCCGAAGAGCTTTTCCCTGGCTGTAGACGCAGTCGCCAATGATGGCAACGTCGGTCTTGCATTTCAGGTATCGAGTGATAAACTGGGGGCGCAGGATAACCTGTCCGCCTATGTTAGTTATGCTTACCGCCTCCGGTTGAACAGGGAGGGTACCTCACGCCTTTCCTTCGGTCTGAGTGCAGGGCTGCTGCAAACCGGTATTAACGGCTCGGAACTGAATCCAAATGATCCGGAGACAGACATGCCGGCCGGCCTGCACAGGCTCACCCCTGATGCGAGAGCAGGTATTTTCTTTGCGAATGAGCGGTATTATGCCGGTTTTTCTGTTGACAACCTCGTTGTACAAGCTTTCGACAATAAAGGCCGCTTTCTATATCTGCCACAAACAAAACTGCACTACTACCTGACTGCTGGCACCCTCATTCCGCTGAATGAAGACTTTCAGCTGAAGCCGTCCTTCCTTTTAAAGGATGACCGTGGTGGACCTACCAGTCTTGACCTGAACGCATTCCTGCTCATCAAAGAGATGGTATGGATCGGCGGTTCCTACCGTACGGGGCTTAAGATGTACGATAAGGACTATCTGCAGAAAAACCTGATGTACCGCAACGCGGCCGTGGCTGCGGCGGAGATCTTCCCTGTGCCTAATCTGCGCATCGGCTATGCCTACGACTTTTCTGTTGGTCCGCTACAGAGCTATAGCGGAGGTACACATGAAATATCTGTAGGGTTCACATTCAACAAACAAAACATCAGAATGGCCACGCCAAGGGTATTCTAATGTCTTAACCATTGACGATGAAAAAACTGCATTACGCGATAGGTTTGTGTTTTATGCTGATGACAATGTCAGTAAAGGCGCAATACATCATCAAAGAGGCTGACAAGGCATACGATAACTTTAAGTACGCTGAAGCGATCGGTCTTTATGAGAAAGCTTATAATAAGAAGGCAAGCCTGCATGCGGCAGAACGTATCGCAGACTGCTACCGGTTTAATAATAACTACCCCGAAGCAGAGCGCTGGTATGCTGTAGCAACAGCTATGGAAGGGAGCAAAGCAGAGAATACCTACTTTTATGCCCGGGCATTGCAGAACAACTCTAAGTATGCAGAAGCCCGTACACAGTATGAACGCTATGCGGGTGTAGAAAAAGGCATCACGCCTGAGCAGCACAATATCTGGATCGCCTCCTGCGATTCTGCTATTACCTGGATGCAAACACCGGACCGTCTGCAGGTCGACAACTATAAGACAATCAATTCCGGTAAGTCTGACTGGAGCGCGGTGCCTTATATGGGCGGACTGGTATTCACTTCTGACCGTCACGCCGACGGAGTATACCAGCCCAAAAAACACCGGTTCTTCCTGCATTTCGATACGCGGGTAAAACCTGATCCGCTGATGAACAGCTGGACAGGCGATGATTACCTGCACCTTTTCTTTAAACCGGGTACGGCGGACAGCGTGCAGTTGTTCCCGTTGCACACGGGTACTGGTTACCATGTGGGATCAGCCAGCTTCACCAGGGATGGGAAAGAAATGTTCTTTACCCTGACCCGTATCCCCGGCAGGGGAGACAGGGCAAAGGGGAAGTCTACAACTGTCAATGTAGAGATCTACAGCAGTAAAAAGGATGCCGCCGGTAACTGGTCTGCTCCACTGGCTTTCACCCATAATAATGTCAATGCCTATTCTGTGGGCGATCCCTTTATTACGGAAGACGGTATGGCGTTATATTTCGCGTCCAATATGCCAGGTGGTGCAGGCGGGACAGATATCTACGTATGTTACCGTACAGCTGCAGGAGAATGGGGACCACCGCTCAACCTGAAAGCAGTTAACACAACCGGCAATGACCGTAGTCCGGCACTGACAAAAGATAACATACTGTACTTCTCCAGTGATGGACGTGTCGGTATGGGTGGACTTGATATTTACAGTGTAAAACTGGATAAGTCTGGTCAGCACAACAGTCCTGTGAAGAACATGCGTTATCCGATGAACTCACCCCAGGATGATTTCGCTTTCGGGATGACGGAAACGGGCATGGGGTACCTTTCTTCTAACAGGACCGGCGGTAGCGGCAGTGATGATATCTATACAGTAGCAGCCCTGCTACAGGAAGAGGTGCCACCGGCTACACCTGATACGATCAATAAAGTGCCGGCCAAACCGGATACAGTGGCTACGCCATCGGCCCCTGTAAATCCACCGGTGATCACCCCTGCGCCAGCAAACAATCCTCCGGCTCAGCACAATGGTCTGCTGGACATCTATTTTGATTTCAGTAAGGCTGATATCCGTCCGGAAGCGGCGAAAGTACTGGATGAACTGGTACAACTGCTGAAGGCCAATCCGGATAAGCTGGTTGAGTTGGGTGCCCATACCGACGCCCGTGGTAATGATGCCTTCAACCTGGCGTTATCACAGAAACGTGCTAACTCCGTAGCCAGCTACCTGGCAGGGAAAGGTATCGCGAAGAACAGGATACTGGCAAAAGGCTATGGTGAAACAAAGCTGTTGAATAAGTGTGGTAACGGCGTACAATGTACAGAAGAAGAGCACAAGCAGAACAGAAGGACCGAGTTCAAACTGCTGGATAAATAAACAAATGATCCTCTTTTATAGCAAAGGCCCGGGCAGACGATCGTCGTCCCGGGCCTTTTCCATAAAATCCACTTTCTTAACCGTAAGACCGACAATCTGTTTTATATTTACTTGTCTATTTTTGTACTGTTAGTAAAGACAATCGTAGTGCTGCATGAAAAGAATATGTTCCTCTTCTGATGAGACCTTACTCGCACTGGACGCAGGTGAAGACTGTCTTGCCACCCCTGTTCAGTTTTCTGAATATACCATGGTGTTTGTAGAAGAAGGAGAGGGACTGTATCACGCGGACTTTGGCGCATTTCCTTTTAAAGGCCCCGTACTTTTGTTTTCCACTCCCTTGCAGCTGATCTATATCGAACAGCAGCGGGCCTGTAAGATGTCAATGTTGCAGTTTCATAGTGATTTTTACTGCATTGAATATCACAAGGCGCAGGTAGCCTGTAATGGTTTGTTGTTTAATAATATTTACATTGAACCATCAGTAAAGATGACAGAACGGGAAGCCCGCGTATTCAAACATCTGCTGGAAGAGCTGTCCGAGGAGTTTGATATAACCGGATGTGACGAGATTGTCATGCGGGGCTATCTGCAGTTATTGCTGGCTAAGTCCAGTAGCATGAAGACACGCTCTTCCGCTAATCTGGCCGATCCGAAGGAAAGGGATGAACAGATGGAACATTTCAGACAGCTGCTGGACCAGCACTATCTGACACTGCATAAGCCCGCGGATTATGCAGCGCTGCTGGCCATGTCACCCAATAACTTTACCAAGCGTTGTACTAAGTATTTTAAGAAATCACCTTCTGCAATGATACAGGAACGTCTGATACTGGAAGCCAAGCGACAGTTACATCTGACCCGCCGTAGTATCAAGGAAATAGCCTATTCTCTTCAGTTCAGCGACGAGTTCTATTTCAGCCGCTTCTTTAAGAAATTTACCCGGGTCTCTCCACAGACCTTCCGGCAGCGCACCGGCATCTCTATAGTGGCTGATCTTCCCCAGTAATAAGGAATTGTCTTATTGTCCCCTGACCTGACGCCTGGCATATTTGTCCAAGTGACGGATTGTTATGTCCATGTTCCGGCAGCACGGAGCGGTCTACCTTTACATCGTCAATAAGCACACAAAACAACTAAGTAACAGATCATGAAAAATTCAATAGCAAACTTTATAGCACATCTCGATCAGTTTGGTAAAAAGGCAGTTCGTCTCGGTATCGTTGTTGTATTCCTCTGGATTGGCGGACTGAAATTCTTCACATATGAAGCGGATGGAATTGTGCCATTCGTTGCCAATAGCCCTTTCATGTCTTTCTTCTATCATCATCCTGATGAATATAAGCGTCACATAAATAAGGAAGGCGAACTGATCCCTGAAAATCACCAGTGGCACGTAGAAAATAATACATATGGTTTTTCTGCAGGACTGGGCATCCTGCTGGTAACAATGGCGATACTCGTGGCATTGTACAAGGTCGTTCCTTTTGCCAGCATGATCGGCAGCATCCTGATCTTCATAATGACATTAGGTACGCTCTCCTTCCTGGTAACGACGCCTGAAAGCTGGGTACCGCATCTCACTGATCACGACTGGGGCTTCCCGTTCCTGTCCGCCCGTGGCCGCCTGGTCATTAAGGACATCGTCATCCTGGGGGGTGCGATCATTACGATGAGTGAGTCTGCGCAACTGTACCTGAGCAGACAAAGGAACAGGTAAACGAAAACATAATTGTTAGCATAAATAACTAAGTATATGAAAAAGATAACAGTTCCCACACGCGAACAGGTAAGTACAGGATCACAGGAAATATTTGACCTGCTGCAAAAGAGACTGGGTAAAGTACCTAATCTGTATGCCACTATTGGCTACTCTGCCAATGCGCTGAAAGGGTTCCTTGAATTTGAGAAGACATTGAACGGAGGCGTATTTCATCCGAAGGAAAGAGAAGCGATCTCGCTGGCCGTATCGGAAGTGAATGCATGTACCTATTGCTTATCTGCACATACTATGGCAGCACTTAAACTGGGATATACACAGGACGAAACCATCGCTATCAGAAAAGGAACAGCAGGTGATGCCAAACTGGATGCTGTTGTTAAGCTGGCACAGGCCATTGCTACTAACAAAGGCCACGCAGCACCAGAGCTGATAGAGGTTTTTTTTGCAGCTGGTTATAAGGAAGACGGTCTGATGGAATTAATGGGACTGGTCGTAGTGAGGACATTTACTAATTATGCCTATGCGCTGACAGACGTACCGGTTGATTTTCCGGTAGTGGAACCACTGAGTTAAGGGTTGTTGTTTAATAAAAGAGGGATGAGCGTTGATCACGGTCGATGTTCATCCCTTACCTGTTTTAATGCATATCTAAATCCTTCATTATAAATTTCCTGCGTATTCCCAGGGGCAGGGCATAGAAAGATGACATCCATGAATTATCTTTAGCTTTCCGGTTTCAATTGCCGGGTACCAACCAACATGAAAAAAAGCCAACTATTATTCCCGTTCCTGCTGATGCTGGCAGGAAAGACCTATGCACAGCGTGCCGTGACTAACTGGGATGCCTTTACTATCGAAGCGGACACTCAGTTAAGCGATTCGCTCAGACAATCCTGCCTGCGGATGTGGGAATATGATACCACAAGTCAACAGCAAATGAGCGCTCCCTTCAGTGGTGTTATTGTTACACCCGAAGGGCATATTCTCACAGTGGCCCATACCACCATACCCGGGCATATTTACCAGGTTAATTTTTACGACGGAAGAACGGCCATCGCCCAGGCGCTCGGTAAGATCAATTTTCCGGAGACACCCGAACTACCCGATGTGGCGATGATGAAGATCATCACACCAGGTAAATGGAAAGCTGTTGTTATGGGCCGGTCTGCGTATCTGGATAAAGGACAATTCTGTATGAGCATAGCTTACCCGGAAAGTCTGAACCAACCGGTACCGATGCTCCGCAAGGGTAATATTACCACTGTTAAGAATGAAAAGGGTTTTATCGAATCGACCTGCCTGATGGAGCCTGGCGATTCTGGCGGCCCTATGTTTGATAACATGGGCCGGCTAATAGGTATGAGGAGTGCGATAGGGGTAGGGGAAGGAGAGAACTATGATGTGCCTGTAGATCTGTACCGAAAGTACTGGACGGCTTTGAATCAACCTGTTCACTACACAAAATATCCTGAACTGACAGATAGCCTTCCGGTTCCCGCCGTTTACAGAAAGTCTGCTGTTAGTGTGTGGGGTACGACCAAAGAGAAAGCACTTGATCTACCGGGAATGACTAGATATTGTGTGAAGATCAATAGCGAGATAAAGGGAACGCCTGTTGCGGTTAATGGTACCGTATTTAAAGTTGACGGGCGCGTTGTTGTGGTGAGTAAGGGCTCAGCAGTAGGAGCGTCACCCGTTATTTTATATGGGAAAAAACCAATTAAGGCGACCATCATTGCCCGCAATAAAGAGAATGACCTCGTCTTGCTGGCGCCGGCAAATGCAATAAAAGCAGGATTATCGCCTACACCCAAACCGGATACCGTTACCCGGTTCGTAGGTAGATTATTACTGTCTCCGCAAACTGACACGGCTGTGATACAGAGCGTAGTGGGTAAGGAAGTGTTCAACCTGCCTAAAATGTATAACACCGGATTCCTTGGCGCTGCTATCGCTCCCGACAAAACACCTTTGGCGCTGACATTTGTAATGCCCGGATCACCAGCTGCAGAAAAAGGCGCTTCCCCGGAAGATGAAATTATTAGTATCAATGGTGTAGCGCTTAGTAAGCCGGAAGATTACGGCAGGGAACTGTATAAATACTGGGCAGGTGATACCATCCTGATTACAAGACGTTCACATGCCAGTGAAGAAGGGCCTTCAGGTACCACCGTACATTATGCCGCTGAGGTGACTGATTCGGTTGTACTGGGAAAACGCCCGGTACCACCGGTAAGCCATCCTGCCGAAATGTTCAGAGGTGGTAGAAGCGAAAGAAGAGACGGTTTTCAGCAGGTGATCGCGCATGATGGCATCCTGAGACCGGAACAGTGTGGAGGGCCGGTGTTTGACGCCTATGGTTATTTTATCGGACTGAATATCGCCCGGTTCTCAAGAACGGTTTCTCTGGCGCTTCCTGCTTCGGTAGTGTATGACTTTATCAATACGCACCTGCCGGGTAGAGAATAGTACATCATTTTCCCGTTTACAGACAACAAATCGAAGTACGGAACTAATGGGAAAGTCCTAACTTGTTGTCTGTAAACACTTTTGTGGAATAGTAAAAAGCTCCTATATGAAAGATCAGAATATATGTCAGCATATCCTTGCCATTAAAGAGGTGCAACTGAGCGAAGATCATGTGTGTGAGGAATGTGTCAAACAGGGGACTGACTGGGTGCATCTGCGTACCTGCCAGACCTGTGGCGTGACGCTTTGCTGTGATCAGTCGCCAGAAAAGCATATGACCCGCCACTATCATGCAAAACATCATCCTGTGGTGGCTTCAGCAGAACCTGGAGAAAGGTGGCTCTGGTGTTATACTGATGAACAGTTTGCCGATTATTAGCAGGTGAGGGTGGCAGGTACCTCCCAAGGGCATGCACCTTTTTATGATGAATCAGGCAGGGTGCTACTAAGGTAGGGGAGTATGACTTATCCTACTATGGAGAAATGCCGACTATGAATTTCACTTATCTGATAGAGAAAAAAGCATTTATGGAACACATCACCCTCAGCAAAGCAACAGCTGCCGATTGGCAGACTATCCGGGACCTCGCACGGGCAACGTTCTTTGAGACCTTTGCCGCCGGTAATACGGAGGCGGATATGGCTGAATACCTGGAGGAGACCTTCAATGATACAAAGGTGCAATCGGAACTGCAGGTAGCAGACTCGCAGTTTTATATAGCCTGGGATGACAAGACGCCGGTGGGGTATCTGAAAGTCAATACAGGCCCTGCGCAGACAGCGTTACAGGATGCTGACTCCCTGGAGATAGAACGTATTTATGTGAAGAGCAGTCACCACGGGAAAAAAGTAGGGCAGGTACTGTATGAGAAGGCGCTGGAAGTAGCCCGGCATCAGCAGAAGAAGTACATCTGGCTCGGTGTCTGGGAAGAGAATCCACGGGCCATCAGGTTCTATGAAAAGAACGGCTTTGTCGCATTTGATAAGCATATCTTCAAGGTAGGCACTGATGAACAAATCGATATAATGATGCGGAAGGAACTGGAATAGTGCATGCTATTATGTTTGAGCAGCATATTTGCTGATCAGCGGACGGCTATATCTTCCAATGCCTTTTCTATTTCGGCAGCTGTGAATATTCTGAGTTTGTGCTGAGCGGCAAGGGCATTGGGAGTACCTTTTACCCAGATCTTCATTCTTGGTCCACTCATACTTAGTACCATTTCCAGGTTGGTCGGATTAAATGCCCATGAAGTATAGTTTGTATAGCCCCCAAACCGCTCTACCCGTTTCCCATCTTTGTCGTACACCAGCAGGGTGCCGCTTTCTCCCGTGAGCAGATAATCTCCTTTTTCAGATAGCACCATACGTTTGCCGTAAGGAATATCATTCGGGATCTTTCTGGCAGGTCCCGGCACCGTGAAGGTATACAGTATCGGCACACGTGCGAGTTGCGGTCTGACAAAATTTTTGCTGATCGCCTGTTGCTGCTGTAGTTGCAGGACTTCATCCGACTCCGTCATAAAGGCGATGCATCGCAGGTTATCTGCAATGCTGATGACGGAGATCCTGGAGTAACCTTTATCCAGCGGGATGTTATACCGCGCAGAAGAGATCCTGTTGCCCATACTTCGCACGATCATGATATCATTATCATGGACGGCAATAAAGCCGCTGCCATTCTTTGACAGATAGCCGGTTGGTTCTTTATAGCTGCGTAGCAACCTGGCATTTAACAGATCGTATGCCTCTATCAGATCGTTCTTTCTGATGTAGACCAGTGAATCATTGGAACTGACCTGTACATCATCTGTATTATTGCCCGAAGGGACGACTACTGTATTTTGTGCATTAACGCTCCTGCGGATAATGATCGCGGCGGGGGTGACGAAGAGTATTCTGCCACGTGCGGTATAGACGGCTTTGATGATGTTGTCGAATTTTTCAGAGGAATTGAGTAGTACGCCGTCAGCACTATAGTTATATAGATGGTTTTTGGTAGCGATCAATATACTGTTGCCGTTCGGGTGGAACTGTGCAGACAGGATCTTCCCGTCGACCTGTATAGCCGTATCACGGTTGGCCGTGAGGTTCAGCAAAGAGAGCCTGTTGTCTCCCTGGATCGCGACAACCGTTTTACCGTTATCCGAAAAGAAGGCAGAAGAAACATTATCTATGATGAAAGATTCATAAAAGTTGTTCCGCCGGTTGAGTGTATCCTGGATATAGTTCCTGATCACGGGGTTGGCGCTGTCGTACTTGAGCGATTCTAATGCCAGCTGATAGGCTAACGCCGGATCAGAGCGCATGAGGGAACGTGACCGGGTGAGAAATGAGGTGGTGAGTTTGGCATATTCCACTTCCCGGGTTTTATTTTGTATGATAACGAGTTGCCTTTTCAGTGAGTCAGAATAGGTACGCAGTGAGTCTGCTTTAGATTGCAGACTCAGGGAATACCGCCGTACTTCTTCCTGAGATTGCAGCAGTGCGGCCTGTTTGACCAGCAATTCTTTTTTTTGTCGTTCTACTGTGAGGCGGGCCTTCTTTTCTTTGGTCGCGGCAGAATCGGCTTTTTGTCTGGCGATATAGGCATCTTCCGCACTTTCCCGGGCCAGGTCCGCGGCGATGTTCAGTGAGTCATTCAGTTTTTTCAGATCGACGGCAGAGTTTTGCAATCGCCGGTTCAGGTCCTGGATCTTACGTACCGCCTTCTCTGACTTATTCCATTGACTGGATACATAGCCGGCAGCGATCAGCAGCGATATTAGTCCTAAGGCCAGTAATATCGTCCGTTGTTTTTGCAGGCGTGTCTTTGCTTTTTCTCCTTTTAGTTTTTCGGTCAGCAGTTCTTTCTCTCTTCTTCCTTTTTCGCTGGCGAGTTTGGCCACAGCCTCCTGTCGCCGGAGCTTTTCTTCCACGAGTTCTTCTTGCCGGCGTTTCTTCCGGTCCTCCAGTTCGTTACGGCGCTGGAGGCTTTTTTTGACGAAGTCCGTTTCCTGTTTATTGAGCCAGTTGTCGGGCGACTTCATAATATTTACCAGCGTATTCAGTTTAGGGTCTTCGTGCCACAGCTTTTTATTGTTGACCTTATAACGTTTCACTGCATCGGAGAGGTCTTGTTGTAAATAGAGCAGGTCTTTACCGAATTGTTTGATCCAGTCGCCTATCAGGTTCCAGGAGCGGATAAGAGAGTCATGGGCAGGTTCGTAATAGATCTGCCCATTTTCATCCGGGCCTGAGACGATCAGGCGGCTGTTGACCAGTTCATTGAGCACCTTTTGTACCCTTTCATTTTCAACAGGGCTTTCATATACCAGGTCTTCGGCGAGGATACGTTTAGAGGCTTTTTCATTGATGCTGAGAGACAGCATACGCAGCATCACATTTTTAATGGTCTGCTGTGTTTCGTGGTCGGAGCTGGTATAGAGTTTTGTGGCCCTGAGTCGCAGTCCATCTACAACGCCGCCGATGGCGTTGTAATGATCTTCGGTCAGGTAGCCGTCGTTGGCGCCGCTTTTTGCATATTCGATATACATCTGTTGCAATGCGTAGGAGAGCAGTGGCAACGTGCCGGCGGACTGCATGACGTCACGCACAATGTTGTCAACGAGGTAAGCCGGCTTGTATTCCAGTCCGGCGAGATAGGCAGGTTCAGTGATGATCTCTCTTACAGCACTCTCCATGAGATCGGGTACTGTTTTCTTGGATTCCCGCCACCCGGTTAGTGTTCTTTCAAATTCATATTCATAATCCGACCTTACACTGAGGATGATCTTCAGTTCCCGTGAATGCGGGTCCTGACTATTTTGCAGGCTATTCAGGAGGAGAATGAACGCTTCACTTTCCGCGGTGGACGACTGGGTGCTGAGTTCTTCAAACTGATCAATGTACAGAACGAATTTGCCGCCTTCGGGCGCCTCTAATCTTCTGGTGATCTCTTTGCCGAATACCATGGGGTGTGCACCGGGTTCACCGTTAATGACCTGGTAGCCTTCCGCTTTCAGCGCGGGGATGATACCTGCTTTTATGATGGACGATTTACCGGAGCCGGAGGGGCCGACGATGACAAGCAGCCGTTTGTCTTCAAAGAAAGTGAGCAGCTCGCGGAGGATGAGATTGCGGCCAAAGAAGATGGTGGCGTCTTTTTCCTCGTAGGCGGGAAGGCCTTTAAACGGATTGCCCTGCACCGTTGGATGAGGGTTGCGGCCACGGGAGGCGGCGGTCTTCTTTTGTACGATAAGGGGAACAAGGCTGTCATGGGTGAGGGAATAGACCTCTGTGTCCCCTTCCCGTGTGCATTTCACCAGTTTACTTTTACGGAGTTCATTGAGCCAGGTACGGGCGGTAACAGCGTCAATGTCGGATATATCGCTGATACGAAGCGGTTGTTTGGTCTGGGAGCGGGACACAAAATGCTGCAGCAGGTACCATAGTCCGCCAGTCTTGCCTTTGGACACCCTGTCGGCTACAGCATTCAGGTATCGGGAGAGGACATTTCTGCCGTCGCCGATCTCCCGGAGAATGTTATGGGTGAAGGCGATGTCTTCGTCCGGCGCTGCTTTTGCAGCAGCTTTTTCCCAGGCCCAGAAGAGGTATACCTGGAGATTGCCCAGGTCCACACGGCCCTCCACAGCGCAATCAGTCGCTATTTTGGTGGCGCAGGTGAGTTGATCCCCATCAGGGGTGAGGATGTTGTATTTGCAGAGTAGCCGGGAGACCGCCTCGGTGGCTTCAGGGATACTCATGGGTTCTATTTTGACGGAAGATTTAAAAACCGTCAGGCCAGCATCCTGGAATAATTTCAGGTGACCATGGTATTCCTCCCGGACCACGAGGATGATCTTACATTGTATGTCGTTGTTCAGGATCTCTTTGATCGTACTTATAAAGGCCTGTATTTCGTCATTATTGCCAAAGATGAATAATTCCTCCAGTTGGTCGAAAACGAGGAAAACGGGCTTAAAATGCTTCAGGTATACCTTTCGGATACTTTCGGGTACAGGGACGGGAGGTGTTGAAAGAGGCTCACCAGCCTGTTCGGCCAGTTTTTCGATGAGACTGCGGTTGATGTTATCTTTTCTCAATACCCAGATGGCGTGCCAGTCGGTGCGTTTGAACTTATTGGCGAGGCCGCACTGGATCAGGCTTGTTTTGCCTACACCGGAAACACCATAGATCAGTATGAGGTTGGTGGCGAAGGAAAGGTTGTACAGCAGGTCTATTTCTGTAGTACGGCCACCCCAGATGTCTTTGTCTTCCTTGGTGTAGGACTCCAGCAGTTTAAACGGATTGTCCATCAGTTTCGTCATGGTTGGCTGTTTATGGGAGTGGATGACTGCACGGTGACCGGTGTTGCGGCGATCTTTGTGCGGTAATAATTAAATTCAGCATGCAGCTGCAGGAGTCTGTTGGTAATCCTGTTTTTCTCCTTGTCCGTTTTACTCGCCATTTCTTCGATGAACCTGAGCGTTGTTTTGGTGATCGTGGAGGAGCCCAGTTCGATCTCCTGTGTTTCCGGCAGAATGTGGATCAGTCTTTCATTACTGGTAAGGCTTTTATAGACGATGCCATTGCCTTCAGTATAGTTATAGAAGTAAAGGTCTACACCATCATACTCACATAGTACGTTCTTATCTATCAGAAAAGGGGAGAGCGACAGGTATTCGAACATCCGGTAGATCTCTTTCACCAGTATGACGGAGTAGGACTCAGCGTATTCAGGAAGGGATTGCAGTTCCATGACCTCCATCCTGTCGGAGATACGTTGCTCCAGTAGCATATACCGATGGAAGTAGGTCTTGACGAGGATGTTCCTTTTCCGGATAGCTTCCACGTTTTTGATAACGACCATTTTATACTGAAGGATAAAGAAGAGTTCTCTCAGTAGATTGATGAGCCCTGTTTCAATCAGTTTACAGTGATGAATATAGGCCGCAGACGTATGCAGGGTTGGTAGTTTGGCTTTAATGCCCTTGATGAGCATATGAGAATTGAAAAAGTTGCTCTCATACGTGTTGATAGTTTCATAAAGCAGATATTCCTTCACGAATGCGGCGATCTGTGTTTCATCTTTCAGGTTCTCCTGGAGTACCTGGCTGATGACTTCTATAAATGACGTATAGTCAAAATCCTGTTCGGTCTCTTTGGTTTGACGGAAGTAGCCAAGAATGATTTCCTTTTGTATCGGGTTAAGAATAAGTTTCTTTCCAATCTTTTCTTTCAGCTCGTATACCTCCAGGAGGTCTGACAGGATGGTGGCAGCGGCCAGCTTTACCAGGATCTCGTAGAAGTTGATCTGCAGATCAAGGAATTCGGCATAATCATCCGCAGTAAGCAGGTTCTCCTGGCTGAAAGAATACATTCTTTGCAGCAGTTTACCGAGGGGCAGGGGGAAAGTATTGATCAGTTTATCAGCGATGTCAGTCAGGCTTTGTGGGTCCTGCAGGTAAGCGATATAAAGATCATCGATCTCTTTTAACTGCAGGTTGCGGCGTTTGAATTTATCGTTGATATTCTCGAGTTCTATTTCAAATTCTTCCTGTGACAGGTCTTCCTTGTTTCTGATGGCAGTGATCAGTTGTTCCTTTTCCTGGTGAAGGCTTTTATACAGGCGACTGGCATTGGCAGCCAGTGCGCGGATCAGTGCATCATTGGGGAGGTAGTTTTCCCGGTCGTCATATTGTTCATTGAGGTATTGTGTGAACGACCAGTCGTCGGTCTGGAACTCTTTATAGTAGATACCCCAGGGAAATTGTGCGGGATCGCTATTATCCGGAGGATCATCATCCGTAGCGATGGCCCGTTTGGTACCGATATATCGGTTAGGTCCTTTGGGAAAGAGAGCGAAGTGCTCCCCGGACAGTACGAATGTCTTGGCAAAGTCAAAGGCTTTCCCGATAGGCCATGACTTGGTTAATGCTGTGTAGAAGTAGATAGAGAACTCGCAGGCGACCTTATCATATACGGGTCGTTGGGTGCCGATCACGATGGGCACACCTTTTTGCGGATGTGCGGCGTCGGGTGTATGGAGTGCGTCTACAATATCTTTGGAGGCACATGCATTGAGGAAGACGAGTTTGAGATTAGGGGCGAGGGTCAGCAATTCAGCGAGGCCTTCTTTTCTGAAAGCACCTTCTTTTTCGAAGATCAGGGCAAGGCTGTTACCATGTCCGGAAAAGTGCATGATCTCTATGTCGGGGCCATGATCGGCGAAGTAACGGAATATATCGTCTTTAGTTGCACTGATGAGGATATTAGTATCCAGGTACTGCTTGATATTTCCGAAATACGTATTGAGCTCTTTGATCTCTCTTTCGACAAATTGTAATGGCTCCTCTTTTATGTCGTTGGCATACGCCAATAGCGCTATTCTTGCCATTTCCATGTTGTGTTTTAAGCGGCGTGGAAGGATATATTGGGGTTATAACTTATTACGCTGGGGCTAAAATTTTACTTTCTTCTGCTATGCAGCATTTAGCTGCTATGTAACTTGCATGTAATCTGTAATATGCTGGTATTAAGTTAAGGAATTTAATTGCAATTGAGAAATATTATGGATGGTAGCGGACTGCGCTTTGATCCGTATTAAATTCTTTCTATATTGGCCGTTAAACAAAGCCCGTTACGGAAAACCAGTATAAATAGTATCATGATAAGATAATTATGTAAAAAAAAAAGGTCTATTCACAGTTACAGGCAGTTACAGGTAAATTAATCCTACACCAGGCAACGAATTTCGTAAACCTATTTAAAGCAGCAAGATGTTAAAAAGAATCGCAGCTATTTTAGCCATTTCACTTGGCGTAAGTGGCGCTCATGCACAAAGTAACTATTCTATTATTCCGAAACCGGCATCCGTACAGCCAGCCAGCGGCCGCTTTGAGCTGGGACGGCAAACTGTGCTCGTGGCACAAACCGATGCGGCCCGAAAGAATGCAGATCTGTTTAATGAGTTCCTCTGGAACCGCTATGGTATTAAGCTGACTATTAGTCGTGAGATCAGCGGCAGGGCAATCATACTGGAAGACCAGGGCGATGCGGCAGCTCCGGAAGCGTATAACCTGGCTGTAACCCCCGAGCGTATTATGATCAGGGGTGGTAGTGCCGGTTGCTTTTATGGTCTGCAGTCCGTATTGCAGCTGATAGAAGAGCAGAACGGTGGGCTGTCGGTGCCGGCAGTGACTGTGGCTGATAAACCGGAGTTTGGTTATCGTGGTGTCATGATTGACGTAGCCAGACATTTCTTTTCTCTCGATGAGATGAAGAAGATCGTTGATCTGATGGCTTACTTTAAATTCAACAGGCTGCACTGGCATCTTACAGATGATCAGGGGTGGCGTCTGGAGATCAAGAAGTATCCTAAGCTGACACAGGTATCGGCGTGGCGTGATTCCAGCATCCTGGGACAATATGGCGACTTCAAGCCGTTTGTATATGATGGGGTGAAACATGGCGGATATTATACCCAGGAAGAAGCGCGCGATCTGGTAAGATATGCGGCAGACCGTAAGATCACCATTCTACCGGAGATAGAGCTGCCAGGGCATAGTACAGCAGTGTTGGCTGCTTATCCGCAGTTTGGTTGTAAAGACACTACTTATCATGTACCGGGCTACTGGGGCGTGCATTATGCGATTTACTGCCCGAAGGAAGAGACCTTCAGATTCCTGGAAGATGTACTGACCGAGGTAATGGCCATCTTCCCGGGTGAATACATTCACGTGGGTGGTGATGAAGTACCTAAAGAACACTGGAAAGAGTCTTCCTTTGCACAGAACATGATCAAAAAGCAGCAGCTGAAAGACGAGCATGAGCTGCAGAGTTATTTTATTTCCCGTATAGAAAAGTTCCTCAATAAGAACGGACGCCGTCTCGTGGGATGGGATGAGATCCTGGAAGGGGGGCTGGCGCCGAATGCCACCGTGATGAGCTGGAGAGGAGAGAAAGGGGGGATCGCGGCCGCAAGAATGGGGCATGATGTGATCATGACGCCTAACAGCCATCTGTATATTGACCATTATCAGTCCAAGAATAAGGAAGAGGAGCCTACGGCTATCGGCGGCTTCCTGCCGTTGGAAAGGGTGTATAGCTATCACCCGCGTCCTGATTCACTGACGGCTGAGCAACAGCAGCATGTGTTAGGTGTACAGGCAAATCTGTGGACGGAGTATATCGGCACCAATAATAAGCTGGAATACATGCTTTTCCCGCGTATGCTGGCACTGTCTGAAGTAGCATGGACGGCAAGGGGACAGCGCAACTATGATGACTTCTCTACGAAACGTTTGCCTTCCCGTTTACAGGAGCTTGAAAAGCTGCAGGTGTTCTATCGTATACCGGAGGCGAAAGTGACATTTGGCAAGAATGCGGCGGGTATGAGGACGGCGGAGATCATGCCTTTTGTGGCGAATAGCAGTGTGTATTATACAGTGGATGGTCATAAGGCCGATCAGACCGCGAATTTGTATAACGGGGCGATTGTATTGCCGGTGAAAGGGAAGAGTGAGAAGGCGATGGAACTGAATTATATTATTGTGACGCCAGGGGGCAGGGTGAGTAATATGTTTACCGTATCGCTGGAAGAGAAATAGTGAGCAGGAGGTAACTGTTTTAGAAAGCAGCCGTTCATCAGGAGATGGGCGGCTGTTTTTGCTTTCGGGGAGGTGTTGGCGCATATATGGCTATTGCGGCAGAATATCGTCGTGGTAGTTTCGTAATATTGTATTGCAATCACAGGAAAGCAATATGTATAAAAGGTAGGGAAGTACATGATCTATCAGTAAAGCGATACAAAAACGGAGCGTTGATTAAAGAAAAATATTATGATAAAAAAGGGAAGCGTATAAGACGTTGAGTAGGTCTTGCGTACTTATACGCAATTTCTTTTTATGCTGTTTTTTAGTTTTTTATTTTATAAATAATGCCTATTTTTACATCTCTATGGTAATCGTGTGTTAAGCGTTTGAAGAACTCCAAATATCGAAACAGATTAGAAGACAGTTTTTTTTAATTACCCCGAAACGAAAAATCATAACAGAAGAAGAACTTTTAATTATTGATGCGCTGCAGTCACCGCAACATGTGCATTATGGTTAATTATTACACCCCAAAGAAGTCACCCCATAATGAGAATGCTGTTCGTGCTGTACAGGAAAGCTAACCTTGTGTTTTCCTCATCAACAGTATCGAAGAATCATCTATCATATCGAGTATGCAGCTGCTGGCAATAGCCACCGGACTGATTCCCGTGTCTTGATTAAAATCATAACCATGATATTCACTGCTTTTAAGTTATTAAAAGACCAGTTGGATAGTTATATACAGTCCTTCAATCCTATGGGGAATGACCCTGAAAGCCATGTAGTATTGGACAATGTAGCTACGCTGGAAACACCTGACAGGCCGCCGGGCGCAGAAGAACGGATCATCCTGAGCATGGTGAACATTGAGGAAGAAGCAACCCTGAAAAATAGTACACATTTTCACAGGAATGCCCAAGGCATTGCCTATCATAATCCTCCTATATATCTGAACCTGTATATGTTGGTATCCGCGCATTATAAGAATTATGAAGATGCGCTGTCCCGGCTATCTCAGGCTATTCAGTTCTTTCAGGGTAAAAGCAGTTTTACGCTGAAGAACTCCCCTAATGAAGTCCTGATCAATAATGGTCAGGCATTGGATGACCTGCAACTGCATCTTGAACTGTTTTCTCTTTCGTTTGAGCAACTAAATCACTTATGGGGCGCATTGGGTGGTAAACAAATGCCCAGCGTATTATATAAAGTAAGACTGGTGAAGATCACCGAAAACAGGATAACAGGACTTGGTACGATCGTAGAGCAGATCCAATCAAAAGACAGTATTGCTTTCCCCAAATCATAATAATGGCTTTTCAGATTACATACAGGCGCCTGGCGGTGGTAAATATGTTGCATAGCTTCTACTTGGACAAGGAGGGCAGCAACTATTACGGCCTTTCTCAGGAAGACCAGGAATTCAGATTGGCCGATCTGCTGATGGATAACCGGTACAACCTGATGGATGATGTTAGCATCACGCCTACACCTGCTACCGAGAAAATATTAAAAGGACAACGTATCGTATATCGCCAGACGTCTACAGGTATCGTGCTCGGCGTAGCCTCTGCGCCCGGAGCTGATGGCGCACTCACAACAGCGGTGCCGATCAGTGGTACACTGCGGTTGCAGTTTCTGATCCGTATCAGGAATGCAGCCCTGTTATCGCGTAGCAACCTGCGTATTAACCCCCTGTTTCCTGCAATTTATTATTTCACGAATGATGATACGACGACCGGTAAATCTTTTCCCTCACTTTCTTCCGCCATACAGGAAGTCGTGAACGGAAGAGTATATGAGATGGGTGAGTCTGCCATTGTTAACGGTAATGTGTCACAGGCTGTCACACGTACCGACAATGATGCTGCCGGTTGGGTCAATACAGACGATTACCACTGTATCAACGAGTATGACCGCATCCTGTTACCAAAAAAGTTCAGTTATACTTTCGATGTAACAGGCATTACCGAGGCAAACTTTATACTCATGAAGGGGGCAGATGAAATAAAAGTGCTGCCCTTCCAGCAAACGACAGATCTGCATGACGCTTTGTTAGACTTTACCGGTACGCCGGACGGGATCTACACATTGAAGATCACCGGCAGCAACAGCTACAACCGCAGCTATACCGTATACCTGCATGCAACGTTGTACCAGAGAGACGCATGGGGTGTGCTCGATCTGGTCATGCATACAGCAGATGCCAGCTTTCAGCTGATTGATGCCGATGGACTGTTAGCTGTGCCTACGGCACCTGTGTTTGAGCTGCGCTTCGCCAGCCGGTCCACCTACTGGAAATATTATTTGCAGAAGGGAGATCCGCCAGGATCAGACAGTAACTGGGATGAGGTATCGCCGGCACCTCCCGGTATCCGAAAGGTCATCATCAGTAAACAACCATACCCGCTGATGCAGGCTTATCGAAAGGTGAGCTATGCTGCCATCAGTCTTCCAAACCCGGATGGAGAAATGATCAGCAGACAAGGCGATCTGATATGTTCCGAAATTTTACTTCCTAAAATGAAATTATAAATCGATCAACTATGGCAAACACATATTATACACCAGGTGTGTATATTGAAGAAGTCTCCAAGTTCCCCCCGTCCATCACTGCAGTAGAAACAGCGATTCCTGCATTTATTGGTTTCACCCAGACCGCTATTGTAGATGGTGCTGAGGTATTCGGTAAGCCGATCCGTATCAGCTCCCTGCTGGAGTATGAGAACATTTTCGGTGGCCCTCAGCCTGAAGTGAACCTGATCGTAACGATCACCAACAGCGAAACTTCCGGTACCCGTTACACTGTAAGCTATGACCCTGCTGATGGAAAGGGACTGTCCAAACACATTATGTACTATTCCTTACAGCAGTTCTATGCCAATGGTGGCGGCCCATGCTGGATCATCTCTGTAGGCGCCTACCAGGAGTTCGGTACGCCGATCATTGAACAGGATCCGTTCATGGATGCGCTGACAGAACTGAGAAAACAGGATGAGCCTACGCTCATTATCTTCCCTGAAGGACAGAACATGCCGCCAGATACTTATAAAACGTTGCTGGAAGCTGCGCTGACACAGTGTTATGATCTGAAGGACCGTTTTGTGATCATGGATATTTTTGATAATGGTCTGACATTAAAGACAGAAGGAGAGATCCTCCAGGCTGCACAGGATTTCAGAGATGCGATCAACTCTCCTTATCTAAGTTACGGGGCTGCCTATTTTCCTAATATCCGTTCTACTTTTGATTACGCATATACCGAAAGTACTGTTGTGATTGTGAATGGCAGCGCGCCTAACTTCGGCGGACTGACCAGTCTGGAAAAAGCGAACGTGAAACTGGCCATTGCCAATTATTCTATTATCCTGCCACCATCTGCTGCTGTTGCCGGTGTATATGCCCGCGTGGATAATTCCCGTGGTGTATGGAAGGCGCCTGCAAACGAAGGTCTGCTGGCGGTATCAGGCGTGACCTGTGATATCAGCGATCAGATCCAGCGTAACCTGAACGTAGACGTTAATGCAGGTAAGTCAATCAATGCGATCCGCTTCTTCTCCGGCAGAGGTATCAAGATATGGGGTGCACGCACGCTGGACGGTAACTCCAACGAATGGCGCTATGTATCTGTCCGCCGGTATTTTAACATGGTGGAAGAGTCTACCAAGAAAGCATCTGAGGCATTTGTATTCGAGCCGAATGACGCCAATACCTGGGTGAAGGTGAAAGCCATGATCGAGAACTTCCTGATTAACCAATGGCGTTCCGGTGCACTGGCTGGTGCTAAACCTGAACACGCATTCTATGTTAAGATCGGTATCAACGAAACAATGACTGCATTTGATATCCTGGAAGGAAAGATGATCATTGAGATCGGTCTGGCGGTAGTAAGGCCGGCAGAGTTCATTGTTCTGAGATTCAGTCATAAAATGCAGGAATCATAATTAATTAGGAATTAGGTGATCTTTTAGATTTTAACTGCTAATTGCTGATTTATAGAAAGCGTACCCCAATAGTAATAACTCCCACCCCAGAAAACAAACCACATATGAGCGACTATAAACCTCCGGTGGAAACACCGGTAGTACAATGTGTACCGCCATCCCCCTCTCAGTTTGATCTGCTGATGAAAGACTACGGACTGCTCCTGAAGGACGAGCTGCAGCAGAAATCGGCCAGCCTGGAAGCAGAGGTGATTAAAACCAGCACTGCCAGCCAGGTCGTATGCGTAGAGCGTAAGATCAATGAGAAGTTCGCACGTGCCGTGAAAGAATATAATTTCCTCAGTAACTGCGTGACTGTATACACCGGCCAGGACCTGGAAGGACTTACCAGTACAGTAACACTGGCACAGGGTAAGTATACCAGCGTAAAGACCTCTTTCGATGCCGCAGTGGCAGCGATCAAGGCAGCAAAACAGAAGGCAGGACTGGTGCATACACTGGCCGGCAAACTGCGAGATGCAGTAGCTGACTCCTGCAATTCTGAAGAGCTGAAGCTGATACGCGAGAACCTTTCAAAAGGTGGCCCGGGTAAAAAGAACCTGGAAGACAGCGTACAGGAATTTGTATCCTACGCAGAAAAGATCGTTAACCAGGCGGACGACGTAGCACAGGCGGCTGTGAAAGTAGCCGGTATCAATGCCTTTGTTAACGTCGAAAACCTGGTAGCACTGATCGGTACTGCCAAAGCAGATGGTACTGCCTTCATCACGGACGTTGACAATAACGTGAAGAATGCGCAGAAGAAATATGATGATTCCCGCAAACCACTGGGCGAAGCATTAAAAGAGCTGAGCAAGGCCAGCACCCTGAAGAATGTAGCCTGGGTGGTGAAAGATGCGGTAGGTGACGCGTCCAAGTTTGTAGAGGATAAAAACTGTAACGGCGGTGGCTGCAAGAAGCTGGACGATATTTCGGAACAGGCGGAACATGCTTTCGACTGTAATAACTGCGATCCTGTAAATGAGCAGCCGGATTCTGAAGCACATTAAACTGCATTCCACATTATTTAAAACCGTTTACAATTAAATCATCATGGCTTTCAATAAAGATACCGTTCAACAATATCTTGACCGCCTCAAAAAAGATTGCATTGAGGCAGATCAGGAGCTCAATAATGCCCGGGCCCAGGAGGCATTTAAAAAAAGCGCGCTGGAGAAAAAGAAGCGCTGGTCAGATGTATTGAAAGATATACTGGCGACGATCACGGAGACTAACCGCCTCGGTATGATCTATCTCGGCACGCTCGAAAGAACGCGCAAGTACAACAAGAAAACCGGTAAGAACGCACACCTCTGTATTGATGCGATCAAGATCCTCATCTGCGAAGCAAAGGAATTACTGGATTGCTCTGAAGTATTGAAAGGACAGATCAAGGTGCTCACGGACCGTATTGACAATAAGATCCCATCTAAAGGCGCTAATTCTATCATTGCAAATCTGACGGCATTGAAAACAGCAGAAGATGATGCACTGACAGCGATCAAAGATGCCATCAACGCCCTGTTGATCACCTATCGTCAGGAAGAGGAGCTATGGGGACTGCTGGCCGGCGATAAAGGACTGCTCTATCAGGTAGAAGGGTCGTATGCACTGGTGACAGATGGTAAGAAACCGGACCTGGAAGACTGTGCGTCCTGTCATCCGCAGAAAACGCCATTGTTCCCGATGGATGACGAAGCGTGTGACTTCTACACCAAAACAAAACACCAGTATGAAAATACACTCGATGAACTGAAAGACCTGCAGAAAGATGTAGAGGTCGTGTCCTGCAAACGTGAATTTGCACAGGCACGTAAGGATGCACTGGATAAGGCATATGCAGCAGCACTGGCAGCTAAAGCATCAGAAACCGCACCGGCAGCTGCTAAAAAGTAAACAAAGTTTCCATATTCAATCATAACAGCACAAAAGAATAAAAATGGCAAATTATCCATTACCCAAGTTTCACTTCCAGGTAGAATGGGGTGGTAAAAATATCGGTTTTACGGAAGTAACCGGTCTCACTGTCGAAACAGAAGCGATAGAATACCGCCATGGAGCCAGTCCTGAGTATCATAAGACCAAGCAACCCGGTCTTAAAAAATACAGCAATATCACCCTGAAGCGGGGCACCTTCCAGTCAGATAACGAATACTTTGACTGGTGGCAGGAAACCGTGTTCTTTCAGGAACAGAACGGTAAGTACCGCAGGAATATCACGATCAGCTTACTGGATGAAATGCATAAACCCATCATCGTATGGAAGGTGAAGAATGCATGGCCGATCAAGGTGCAGTCAGCTGATCTTAAAGCAGATGCCAATGAGATCGCTGTAGAGAGTGTGGAACTGGTACATGAAGGTCTGGTGATCGAAAATAAATAATGATGGCAGCCGCGAATTATCCTCCTGTAGGGTTTCATTTTAAAGTAGAGTTCCTGTTCGATAAAAAGGGGACTGTCCAGCAAACGGACAACGACATCCTTTTTCAGTCGGTATCAGGACTCAACTTTCAGATGCAGACGGATACCCTGCGGGAGGGAGGAGAGAACCGCTTTGAGCACGTAATGCCGGTGCGCAACAAATGCTCGGACCTGGTGCTGCGCCGTGGTATCTTCAAACCGGCGGATTCCATCGTCTCACAATGGTGTCTGGATGCCTTCAAGAACTTCAGCTTCGCACCGATTGATCTCATTGTAACACTGCTCAATGAACAGCATCAGCCGCTGATGGTATGGAAGGTACACCGTGCCTGGCCCAAGAACTGGAAAGTGGCCGACTTCAATGCCGATAAAGGAGAGCTGGTCATTGAAACATTTGAACTGAATTATAACTATTTCAGTGTGGAATAGCAGACAATTAAATGCAGGATTATGCCCGTAGAGATAAGAGAAATGGTCATTAAGGTGGCAGTAGACGAAGCCGCCGGTAATAAAGGAAACAAAGGTGGCGGTAGCGACCAGCAGGAGGGATCTCCTGAGGCGATCGTACGCACCTGCGTGGAGAAGGTGCTTGAAATCCTGAAAGATCAAAGAGAACGCTGATGGCAAATAAAGAAACAGCGAATGTTGAGAAGATCGTTATCCGGCCGTTTCTGGACTCAAAACAGAAGCAGTCGGCCGGAAGCGACTTCACCATTCCGATCAACCCCGAAGGATATGCGCAATCCTACAAGGTAGAGGCCAAGGATAAAGCCACCGGCGGTAATCAGGGCAGCGCACCAGCGTATAAGTTCACCGCACCTGAACAGCTGAAGCTCGATTTCACACTGGACAATACCGGCACCATCGAAGGTAACATCCTGAATGGCACCGAAGTGAAAGACCAGGTGGACCAGCTGCTGAATGTCGTATACAAGATGCAGGGAGAGGCACATAAACCCGCTATTTTGAAAATTCAGTGGGGATTGTTCACCTTCGACTGCATCCTGGCTACCCTGGATATCAACTATGTGCTTTTTAAGCCCAATGGCGCCCCTTTAAGAGCAAAGGTGAGTGCTTCGTTCACCCAGTATACTGAGCCCAAAAAACGGGTCGCAAAAGAGGATAAACATTCACCCGACCTGTTCCGGAGCATCCGGGTAGCTGACGGTGATACCCTACCACTCCTCTGTTATAGGAGTTATGGCGATCCGGCCCTGTATATGCAGGTCGCCTACTATAATGAACTGGTCAGTGTGCGGAAGCTCCGCACGGATGATGAACTGGGCTTTCCGCCAGTGAAACAGTCAGAAACGCAAAAAACTTCCTGAATATGGCCAATGAGGAAAATATAGCCACGGACGAACGGATCATACCAACTCCCGGCATTTACGATTATACCAGCTTTGAAGTGCTGATCAACGGCAACAGGGTGGGTGACCCCAACTATCAACTGCGCTCGGTATCTGTCGTAAAGGAAGTGAATCAGATCCCTTATGCCCGTCTTCAGTACCTCGATGGCGATGTATCTGATGAAAAGTTTGCGGTAAGCGAGGCTGCCGATTTCATTCCGGGTAACAAGATAGAGCTTAAGGTAGGACGCGATGGCAAAGAGACAAGCGTGTTCAAAGGCATCATTGTGAAACATGGCATTCGTGCCGGAGAGAACGGCAATGCCAGTCTGCAGCTTGACTGCCGCGATGAAGCGGTATCCCTGACGCTGGGCAGGAAGAACAAATACTTCCGGGACATGACGGATAGTGATGCTCTGCAGAAAGTGCTGGGTAGTAAGTCTGGTACTCTCGCATCTACTGCTATACAACATAAGGAGCTGGTGCAGTACAATTGTACAGACTGGGATTTCTCGCTTAGCCGCGCTGAGATGAACAGTTGTGTGCTGCTCGTGAAAGATGGAAAGGTGGATATGGTGAAACCTGCGCTGGCAGGTTCGCCGGCACTGACCCTCGTATATGGTGCGACAATAGAAGAATTTGAGGCAGAGATCGATGCCCGTACCCAATGGCAGGAAGTACACGCAAGTGCCTGGAGTTACAAAGACCAGGCAGTGACAGAAAGCTCTACCAGCAGTGTGTCGTTCAAAGAGGCAGGCAACCTGTCCGGCAGCACACTTGCAAAGGTAGCCGCTCCGGACAAGCTCGAATTACGGCACAGTGGACTGGTGAGTGAACCTGAACTTAAAGCCTGGGCAGAATCAGCCATGTTGAAGAGCAGGATGGCCAAGATACGCGGCAGGGTAAAGATCAAGGGCTCTCCCTCCACCATTCCCGGAGATACAGTTGAGCTGAAAGGGTTGGGTAACCGCTTTAACGGACTGGTATATGTCAGCGGTGTGCGGCATGAGTATGCGGAAGGTATCTGGTCCACACATCTGCAGCTGGGTATCTCTCCTGAATGGTTCCATCACAGGGATGATCTCATTGAAACCCCTGCAGCAGGTATGATGCCCGCAGTACATGGATTGCAGATAGGTGTAGTGGTACAGCTGGAAAGTGATCCTGACGGAGAGGATCGTATCCAGGTGAAGATGCCACTGACCGATAACAATGATAAAGGCACCTGGGCACGTGTCGCCTCACTGGATGCCGGCAATGACCGCGGTTATTTCTTCCGTCCGGAAATAGGGGATGAGGTGATCGTAGGCTTTGTCAATGATGATCCACGCTTCGCAGTCGTCCTCGGCATGCTGCACAGCAGTAAAAATCCGGCTCCTGTACCTGCAAAAGATACGAACCACATCAAGGGACTCGTGACCCGCAGCAAGATGAAGACCATGTTTGATGATGAGAACAAGGTGATGAAGATGGAGACACCCGCAGGAAATTTCGTTGAACTGAGTGAGAAAGATAAGGCCATCACTATCCAGGACCAGCATGGCAACATGATCAGGATGGAACAGGGTGGTATCACCATTAAAAGCGCCAAAGACATTAAGATGGAGGCTGCCGCTGCTTTTTCCCTGAAAGCCGGTACTGACATCAAGATAGAAGGTATGACCATCTCCGGGAAAGCAGACACCACACTGGAGATGAACGGTCAGGCCAAAGCAAAAGTAGCCTCTTCCGCCATGCTGGAACTGCAGGGCGGAATGGTAAAGATTAACTAGTAAAACTGATTATAATGCCCCCGGCAGCAAGAGTTACAGATATGCATGTCTGTCCCATGGTGACAGGTGTAGTACCCCATGTGGGAGGCCCGGTTACCGGACCCGGCGTAGCGACAGTGCTCATCGGTGGTATGCCGGCCGCAGTAGTAGGAGATATGCTGGTATGTACCGGCCCTCCCGATGTCATCGTAAAAGGCTCCGCCACTGTACTGATAGGTGGTCGTCCCGCAGCCCGTATGGGCGATATGACCGCACATGGAGGTACGATTGTACTGGGCCTGCCCACGGTGATGATAGGAGGATAACATAGATCGTATAAAAGTTTTGTTTATGCCCGACGCAAAAGATTTTTTAGGCTGCGGCTGGTCGTTTCCACCCACCTTCCGCAAAGACAATGATAATAGTGATTGTTACGCCGTCATGGCCGTAGGCAGGGAGGATATAGAACAAAGCCTGCATATTCTTTTGTCGACCAGCCTGGGAGAGCGAGTGATGATCCCCCAGTATGGTTGCAACCTGGCAGACTACCAGTTTGAATCCATGAGTAATACACTGATCGGCTTTGTGACAGACATGGTGACTAATGCCATCCTGTATTATGAGGCAAGGATCAAGGCAGACAAGATCACTGTTTCCCAGTCAGACTCCTGGGATGCAATACAGGGATACCTGCGCATCAGTGTTGATTATACTATCAGAGCGACTAATTCACGGTACAACTATGTATATGACTTCTATGTACAGGAAGGCCGTGCAGAAGGAATAAATGCAGCTATAGCAATAAGATAATGAATGCTTCAGATAACATATCGAATAACCTGGTACGTGATGGCATAAGCCAGTTGCAGCGTAAAATGGATGCGCTGTCGACAGATAAAGTACAGATAGATGAACGTAGTACGGCTCAGTTACTGGGATTCCTGTACCGCTACGCCAGATATGTACTTTACTATGACGATACCGATCAGCCGTCCCGTAAAGCAGATGCCACAATGGTATCACGCGGTGACTGGCAGGATTTCTTTCGTAATAATCCTCCTTTTCAATACGCTGCCATCCAGCAGTTTGATACAGCAGGTTTTGATGCCGCCTATCAGAAGGCCCGGACGGAGCTGTCGCAACAGATACCTGCCGATCAGTTCTGGTCTATGTTCTTCCGCGTGCTGGACATCGTGATGCAGCTCGATAGCTGGCATATGCAACTGGAGAAATCAACGGGTCTTTACGGGATGCTCAATGCGCTCGTATCATCCGACTTTAGTAAAGCATTACACCGCCTGATCGCCATCGCCAACACGATGAAAGAGGCCGGAGAAACATTGCCGGATGAAGCGGTGAACAATATTGCTATACTGCGGAAGAACGGAGGCTGGTCACTGACGATGGATAAGCTGATTGCGAAAGATGCTTATCTGGTACGACTGGGTGGTTATCCCCGCCGTAAGAGAGAAAAGATGCTGGTGCAGATGGATGAATTGTTCGTTATCTTCTACAAAGGCATCCGCCAGGTGCAGGACTTTGCCGTGCAGGATTTTGATGCAGTCATGAAAGGATCACAGCAGCATCAGCCACATGTGGGTCTGCTCTATGCTTTCCTCCAGCTCTTTGCACAGGTGAAGACCCAGATGAATACGCTCGGTCGTCAGCACCTGAACTTTTTCTATGAGGAAGTGCTGCAGCTGAAGAAAAAACCGCTGGTGCCCGATCATGTACATCTGGTGACGGAACTGGCCCGCCAGTTACCGGACTACCTGCTGAAAGCCGATACGGGGGTCAAGGCAGGAAAGGATGAACAGGGGAAAGATGTAACCTTTTATACGGAAGATGACGTCGTGCTGAACAAAGCAAAGGTCAGTGAGTTGCGGACCTTATTTAAAGACGATAAGGCGAATATATATATAGCGCCGGTGGCTGCCAGTGCAGATGGTCTCGGAGAAGGATTCCGTAATCCTGTCTATAACAGCTGGCCTTTACTGGGTGCTGCGGAATACATCAGCAAGAATAATCCACAGGCCGGTCCCGCCCATTTCCCTTTTGCAGCGACAGGTTTACTGATTGCCTCGCCTGTATTGTATCTGAGGGAAGGTACCCGTACGGTAACAGTGACACTTGAGCTGACGCCCCCATCAGAAAAAGCAGACCAGTTGGCTGCATTACTCGCAAAGCCATTCTATGTGTTGAATGAGGAGGTGCTGACTGCGTTTAAAAAGGGGGGTATTGACTCGGGCACAATAGCTGCCATAAAAGCAAAAATGAAACTTGCAGGTATCACTGAAAAGTGGCTGGATGATGTAACGGGTGATACTGAGTTTAAAAAATATACCGGTATAAGCGAGCAGCAGCTGCAACCTGCGAAAGACATTGCAGTCAGAAGGCTGCTGCAGGTAGATTGTACAACTGAAGAGGGATGGTACCCCGCACCTGTCACGGCTATCTCATTGGCTGCGGGGAAGCTGGTGTTCAACTTCGTACTCGCCGCTGATGCACCTGCACTGGTGACACCTGCAGCAGATATGGTGAAGGCGGCCTATCCTGTCAGTGACCCCCTGTTGAGAATATTGTTCAATCACGGCTTACACTATCACCTGGCAGAGCAACATGAACCATGGTACGATGTGCTGAGTAAGCTGGTGATTCAAAAGACCAGCATCAGCGTACATGTGACCAATGTGAAAGATCTGCTGATCGGTAATGACGAAGGTCCGCTGGATCCGAATAATAAGTTCATCCCATTTACCAGCGTACCGAAAGCGGGTGGTAATTTCTATATCGGCAGTGATGAGGTGTTCAGAAAGCGGTTGACAGACGTGAAACTGAATATGGAATGGGAGGGGTTACCGGATAACTTCGCCACGCACTATGCAGCGTATAACATGGGTATTGATAATACTTATTTTACGGCTGCGCTCCAACGACTGAATAACGGAACATGGGAAGATATTGCTGGTGGTAATGTCATGCAGTTGTTTGATCAGGATGGTGGTAATCATCTGCAACGTATGCGGCAGATCACGGTACCTGAACCTGGTAGTATCCCGCTGGTCAAACAACCTGCGCCATTGATCCCCTATAACAATACTACATTGTATGGGTTCCTTCGTTTGAGATTAGCACATAGTTTCAAACATGATGAGTATCCGGGTGTACTCGCCGACCAGTTGTTAAGACTGGGTGATTTAAAGCTGAATGAAGCGAAGAGTCGTGCAGCTCTTGTAGTAGCACAGACGCTTGATACAAGGACAAAGACATTTTCAGTAGCGGATCTCGCGGGTAGCCTGCATAGCGCCGATCCTGAACAGGAGCATATCGATCTGAAAGCGGCAGCAGATACAGCCTTCAATAGTGCAGGTATCAGTAAAAGCTACGCAGATTATCTGAACGCTTACCTGGTAGGATCACCTGATGCGGTAAAAGGTGTACCACCACCACCGTATACGCCTGTGATCAAGTCTTTTTACCTGGAATATAAAGCAGAAGCCCGGGATACCGAAGTGACGCTGTTACACCAATACCCTTACGAACCAGGTAACTATCAGTTATTGTCTTCAGGAACTGCCAGCAGTTTGATGCCGGTGTATGAAGATGAAGGTACACTGTATATCGGACTACAACAGGCAGTACCGGGTACAAATGTGACATTATTGTTTCAGCTGTCTGAGTTCACGGCCGACCCTGACATCCGCAGGGCTTCCATTAAATGGCATTATATGTCCGGTAATGAATGGAAAGTACTGGAGAATAATTCACAGATCATCAGTGATACTACAAAAGAAATGCTGGTATCCGGGATTGTAACGATCGCCTTGCCATGGGATGCAGATACCGCCCATACTGCATTGCCTTCAGGCTATCACTGGCTGCGTATCAGTAACCATCAGTATTCTTCAGCAGTATGTGAATGTATTGCGGTTATGGCACAGGCTTCACTGGCGACGTTCCGCGATCAGGAGAATGATCCGGTTCGGGTAGGTACGGCTATGCCGGCACAGGCAGTGAACGGGCTGGTAGTGCCAGATGCGATGGTCACAAAGATCAGTCAGCCGTATCCTTCCTTTGGTGGAAGAAAAGCAGAAACGACAGAAGAATTTTATATCCGCGTCAGCGAACGTTTACGCCACAAAGGAAGAGCGATCAACGTTTTTGACTACGAACGCATCATACTCGATGCATTCCCGGAGATCTTTAAGATCAAATGTATTCCGCACTCCAAGATGTGTAGAGACCAGGAGGGAGAGATCACGCAACTGGCGTCACCCGGATGGGTAACACTGGCGGTAATACCCCGTATAGACCAATACCCTTCAGATGAGCGGTTTAGTCCAAAAGTGAGCCGTATTGTGCTGGAAAGGGTAAGTGATTATCTGCGCAGCCGTACGTCGGTATTTGCAAAGGTGCAGGTCATCAATCCGGTGTACCAGCCCGTTAGTTTCAGCGGCAACATCCGCCTTCGTGCCGGAACAGATGTCAATTTCTATCTGAAGAAACTGGTCAGCGAAGTACAGGCGTATCTGTCGCCCTGGATCAATACCGGTTCGCAGGACATCATATTCGGCGGTACGCTGATGATGTCGTCAGTACTGCAGTTTATCGAACAGCGGGAGTATGTGGAATATGTCACAGACTTTATCATGTTCATGAAAAAAGGAAATACAGAGGGGCCGCCTGTAAAGGCGATCACGGCAGATACTCCATGGTCTGTACTGATAGGAGGAGAACAATCGTATACACCAATCATCACCGATACCTGCACAGAGACCAGTCAGCAAGCGGTGTTCAGGATTAAATAAAACATTCACAAAAAACTAAAAGATACTCCCATGTCTATAACAACCAGAGCAGCGCTGAAAGCACAATTCAAGACAGGCGCTATACCCACCTCGCAGGATTTCTTTAACCTGATCGATTCTACACTGGTGAGAAGGGATGATGCTTTCTTCGGCAAATGGGCAGCTGGGACCTGCTATTACGAAGGAGATGTGGTCATCTATAACAATGCATTGTATACCTGCGTGCCTGCTGGTGATAAACCATGCGGCTGTGAGGGAAAGGAAGGAGGAACTGCAGACAAGTCCAAAGGACATTGCGCCGTAGACAATCCTGAGATAGATTGCACAAACTGGAAAATGCTCGATATTGATGCTTCTGATGAAGATTGGGAGATCGTTCGCAATGAAGATAAGGTACCTATTATCATGTATGCCAAAGTATTTGGTAAGATCGGTATGGGTACTGAAGACCCGAAGGCCCGTGTGCATATACACGTGGATGAGGTAAAGGGAGATTTTCTGTTCAGTCCTGATAATGCACAGACACCGGAGTTTGTGATACAGCAGACAGGCGATGGCGTACAGTCATTATCAGAAAAACTGGCGGACAATAAAGCCGTCTTTACCACTAATACACAGGGCTTCCTTTTTACGACGACGGTGCCTCCGGTACCAGCAGAAGGAGAGGAGAACGTGCCGAAAGAAGCTGCGGCAATAAAGCCTGTATTCATCACGACACCTGATGCAGGAGCTGCTGTAGGTGTTGGTACGACAGCACCAGAAGCCGCCGTGGACATCCAGAACCAGCCAGGCGCCAGACTTTTATTGAATCCCGTACAGGCGGTAGTACCACAGGCAGTGTGGATGCATAAAGGGGAGTATGGTCAGCAGACCTATCTCAGCACCGCGCTTGATGGTAGCGCATCTGCTTTTACGACGAATGCACCTGATGGTTTTTATTTCCGTAAGGGACTGGAAGAGGGTAAGAATTATCTGAAAAACATAGCGAAGCCTGGTGCGGAAACATTGTTGTCCATCAAGCCTGATGGCCGTGTAGGTGTAGGAACAGAAACACCGGTGACGAATGTAGAAATCACAAAAGATAACAGCGCAGGTGCTTTCCTGTTCTGCCTGGATAATACGAATCCTGGATTCAGCATCATCAATAATCGTCCTAATAACGAGAAGCGTAACTACCTGTTACTCGGTGCGGATAACGACTGGGGTGCGCTCCTCACGGATGCGTCTAAAGGTTTTGTGTTCAGGAAAGGGGGGGAATATGGTAATGGAAATGAGATAGAGATCAATCAGGGCGATGACCTGGTGACGATCTCCAATGAAGGGAAGACCATTGTCGGCGGATTGACACCTGAGGGATTTGACCTGAATGTAAAAGGTAAGTCAAGAAGCTTTGGTCATTACCTGGATACAGATGTACGTAAAGTGACCAATCAGGCGAAACTGGGAACAGTGCTTGATAAAGTAAGAAAGCTGAATCCGATCACGTTCAACTTTAACCAGCGGGCGAATTGTCCCGGTAAGGAAACACAGATAGGTTTTCTTCCTCATCAGGTGGAGGAGTTTTTCCCCGAACTGGTCAATACGGACAGCGATGGTACGCAGACACTGGCATACGCTAATATGGTGGCTATACTAACAAAAGCCATCCAGGAGCAGCAGGACACGATCACCACACTGCAGAAACGCCTTGATGCCCTGGAAGGAAAATAACAGGATGTGACACTGATACATTACCCCAAGCACTCTTACAATGCCTGATCTCAAATATATAACTACGGATAAGAACAGCGGGTTCCCGGAATACCTGGACTTTGCCACGCTGCGCAAGCTGGGGATCCAGCACATTGCGGAGCTGTCAGGTAAGATATGGACGGACCACAACCTGCATGATCCTGGCATCACTATCCTGGAGGCACTGTGTTATGTGCTGACGGACCTGGACTACCGTACCAAACTTGATTTTAAAGACCTTATTGCCGCGCCGGCAGGTGCTGTTGAGGATAATTTCTATACAGCTGCACAGATATTAGGAAATAATCCCCTGACAATCGCAGACATCCGTCGCATGCTGATTGATATTAAGGGCGTGCGTAATGCCTGGCTCGCACCTATCAATGAAGGAGAAACAGAAGCGGATTACTCCCTGGTGTATGATTGTACCTCCGGTGTACTCGATAACGCAAGACTGACAAGGGAACACGCTGCCATTCCGCTGAAAGGACTGTACCGTGTATATATCGAACCGGATGACGTCTATGCCGCTGCCTACGAAAAAGATGCCTGTGGCAATGATGTGTTCCCGATGGATACCTTGCTATCGGAAATAACCACACGCCTCCATTCCCATCGTACGTTGTGTGAGGATTTTCCGGATGTGGTGGTGTTGGAAAAAGAACCTATCAGTCTTTGTCTGCATATAGAACTGGCCGCTAATTATAACCCGGATGATGTACTGTTAAACATCTACAGCAATATCCAGGACTTTCTTTCCCCTGCACCTGTCTTCTACACTTTGCAGCAGTTGCTGGAAAAGGGGCGAAGCATGGAAGAGATCTTTGAAGGCCGGCCATTTGATTTCCTCAGGAATGCGCCTTTACAACAGAACGGCTTCATTGATGTAGCAGAGCTGGAGAACCTGGAACGTATTACCGAACTGCGTGCATCCGACCTGTACCGAATCGTCATGAGTGTGCCTGGTGTGGCGGGTGTCACACGTTTAATGATGACCAGCTTTGATGAGGATGGCTATGCTCCCACAGATATAAATGGTAATCCGGTTAAGCAGGAAGGAGAGGAATGGTGTCTGCATCTGAAGAAAGACCATCGTCCTGTATTATCTCCCGAAACCTCCAATGTTATTTTCTTCCGTAACAAGCTGCAGTTTGGCGCCAACAGCGAAGTGGTGAACCAGCGTTACAAGAAAGGGATATCTGATTATAATAAGTTTCCCAAGGCGTCCGCCTCACTAGATACTATTGTGCCAAAAGGACGTCAGCTGGACCTGTCGCAGTATACCTCTGTACAGTATGAGTTTCCGAAGGTCTATATGATCGGAAAGAATGACGTACCTGGAGATGCCACTGCCGCCAGAAAGGCACAGGCTTTACAGTTACAGGCTTACCTGTTATTCTTTGACAGATTGCTGGCCGATTACTTTGGACAATTATCGTCTGTCAGGAAATTGTTTTCTCTGCGGCCAGGCGGTGAAGACGATGCGCGGACTTATTTTCCAGCGGATCTTACCGGTATTCCGCAACTCCCATCACTGTTGCGTTATAAGAAACAATTACCTAAGACGACACAGGGTAATTCCTATAACGGTATGCAGATCGCTTATGAACCTTCCCAGACGGGTACAGAAAGAAGGGAGTATAAGTCCCTGTATCTCCGTGATGAGATGATACGTCGCATCATTAGTGAGTGCACGAATAATAGTGTAGCGCGCAAAGTGCTGCAGCAGGAGGAAACCGGCGACTGGTATTTTGAACTAACAGACGCTGCTGATAACACATTACTTGAAAGTGCCATCTACTTTGACACGGAGCAGGCTGCGCAGCAGGCAGCACTGGATGTTGTATTCCTGGCAACGTTATCTGGCAGCTATAGCCGCAACAATAACCGCAAAGACGATATTTATACTTTTGACCTGGTATATAGTGATGCTGGTGATACAGAAATGCTGACAGCCTTGTATGAAACGTCTGAGCAATACCTGGAAAGAAAGGAGCGATTCCTGGACCATCTGTTGTCAAGATTTTCTGAAGACTTCACAGACTATGCCCTGATGATGTACAATATCAGCGGCAGAAAGAATGATCCGGAACGTAACATTGCAGATAAAGCAGCTTTCCTCTCGGCTTATCCGGAAACTAGTGCGAATCGTGCACAGGCATTTAACTATAAAGAACCTGGTACCGGATTTCCGGTCTGTGGACTTGAGAAAAGAATGGCAGGTCTGATGGGTATACGGCAATCTCCTTCCGCCTCACTGAATAATTTTGACCTTGTCTCCGCTGAGAAGCAGACAGGTTTCATCATCCGGCTACCCGATCAGGACACTCCATTGTTTGTCAGTGACAGTTTGCATGCCGCCGAAGATATTGATGAAATCTTCTTACAGTTCCGTGAACTGGGTAAACATAAAGCAAATTACCAGCTTTATGGTTGCACCGGAGAGGGGGTATATGGATTCTCTATTCAATCGCCTGTCAATGCAAAAGAATGGGTCTCGGCGACATGTATGGTTGAATATACCACCGAAGAAGAAAGAGACGCATTGGTTGACTGGTATGTGAACTTCTTTTGTAAGGATGGCCGGTATACGATCTATCCGCAGACAAAGGAAGGGTATTACTTCCTGTTACCAGATGATTACGGCAAGACGCTACTTAAAAGTAAGGAAGGTTCTGATACACAGGCACAGGCATTATCTCATGGATATGATATTCTTGAAGTATTGCAAGAGGACACTGCATGGCAAGTGGAACAGGACATGGCTGCAGCTAACTTCAGAATAGTGATCGTAAAGGATGGTGTACAGCTGGCATATCATCCGCAGACATATGGTACAGCGGAACTGGCTATGCAGCAGATGAAAGAGCTGCAGGCATATTTTCAGCGTCATTACCTGGTGTATCAGCGTGAATCGACATCCCTTTATAACTGGAGGGTAACATATGATGAACAGCCGGCATGGGAAGGTATTCTTCCGTACAAAGATGCTGCGCAACTTCCGGTAGCTTTTATGCAGTTTGTAGAACTGGCAGCAAAAGCGGATAACTATCAGGTCGTGCAGACTGGTGACGGAGTGTTCCGTCTACAGGTGATACGTACTGAATCCGGAGAAGAAGAGGGCACGGCACTGATGACAGTAATATCCATGCATCTCTCTGATTTTAGCACTAGTGAAGCGGCACAACAGGCATTACATACCTATGCGGCATTGTTCACCCGTTTATGGCTGACCGTCAGCGAGGTAGTAACGACCGTGCCTGCTGCAACCTATTCCTTCAAAGATCTGGAGCCTTCTCCCGATATGCCTGCTGTATTGCTCACCACTGCCTATGCAGTGCCTGATGGCGCCGCAGTAACGCAGGTGACCCGCGGTATCATTCGTGCTGCAGCTAATCCGAAGCATGTACTTATCGCTATGCTGGACGATTGCAGGTATGTTGTGCAGGTGTGTGACGACCATGGTCAGTTGCTGGCGGTGAGTGAGGAAACCGGTGATCATGTTATGGCTACCCGGTTGCTGGAGCGTATTCTCCTGAAGGCAGGGCAGGATACGCTGTGGGTAGAGAAAGGGCCTTCCGCTGAGATGTATGGCTTCTATTGGGAGGATACAGCATCCAATACACCATTACTGCAAAGTATAGGGGTATGGGAAACGCGCACTGCTGCTGTAGCTGCTTTTATGGATTGGGTACTGACTACATCGTCCGATCATATACAGCCGGAGCAGCAACCAGCAAACGGATACGGGTACATTGCCTACAAAGGTAAAGTGCCTTTCGCCAGACAGGCAGTATGGTATGCATCAGCGGACGAAAGAGATGCAGCAATGCTACTGCTGCAGGCGCAGGCGAACAGCTTACAGACAGGTACGGGATGGTCCGTCATTACACCAGCGCATTTTTATTTTAAGATAAGCGATAAGGATGGACTGCTCCTCCAGGAGCCGCATTTCTACAACAGCTATGAGGAAGTGCGCACAGCCTTCTATCAGACCGTCAGATTTGGAAAGCAGCGACAGTATTATCTGCTGACAATACAGGAAGGCTGTACCTACAGCTTTAAGATTGTCGACACAGACAAGAACGTATTGGCAATACATCCCTTTTATTATACTTCAATGACAGCACGAGACGCAGCAGTAGAGCGTACCCTGCGTTTCCTGCAGGAGCATGGTCAGGTGGTTACTGAAGTAAAACTGGCAGGTGCCTGGAAGTATGGCTGGCAGTGGTTATCCTGCTGTTGCTGGCAACCAGAAACTGCGCTGGAAGGACTTGATGAGAAACCTGAGAAGGATGATGCAAGGAAAACAATGGACTACATCATCGATCACCTCGCTATAAAAGAGAACAATTACGCCATTGAAGAAGAAGAGAATGGATTCCGGTTGTTTGTAACAGAGGGAGAAGGCGGAGAACGGATGGCCGTGCACCCACATTGGTATCACTGTCTGAGAGAGGTTGAAGCTGCAAGGGACAGATTGATTGCCTGGGCGGTGTTCCGGTTAAGCACTATTCCATCCGGCCGTTATGCGCAGGTTGTGGAGGTCCGCACTGATCTGTACAAAAACGGAGATGAAGAGCGTGCCTTCGGTTACAGGTTGTGGGATCGTGATTTCAGAATAGCACGTTATCTGCAGGAATTTGATACACCACAGGAACGTAAGGAGACGGTTATTGCATTGCTGCAGCGTTACCGTCGCAAACTGCCGGCATTTACCTCACTGGAGAGAGGTTCTTCTGCTGTAGTGCGTGACAATGTACTGTATTATTATCAGCTGCGCCGTAATGATCTTTTGTTGTGGCAGAGCGTAACTGGTTATGCTACGGCCGATGGTGCCGCGGAAGCATTTGCCAGTGAAAGCTGGCGCCTGTTGCAGCGGATGCAGCAACAGGAGAGCTACAGTAGCTGGACACCGACCACTTCCCAGCTTTATCTGAATGATGAGCAGGGGAACCCTTTGGCAGTGGCCACTATTACCCCTGGTAGTTATGAAGCATATACGGCTGCTATCAGGGAAAGACAACAGTTCGCCCGTAAACATGGTGTGTATCGCAATGAAGACGGCACATTCAGCTTTCATATTTATAATACGAAGGCAAACAGGTACGAGTGGGAAAGTATGCACACTTACGTAAATGCTGTCGATGCGGAGAACGCATTGCTGGAGTTCAGACAGTTGCTATTGTTCCGTGGGAACTATTGTCTGGATGATGAGACTGTCGGTTGTTATTACTCTATCAATATAGGTAAGGTACTGCTTGATATACAACATGTCACGCGTAAGTGTGATGATGATAAAGAGCAACTCAGGGAGGCGGATGCCTGGGACCGCCTGCAGGTTTTTTTGGATAACCTCGATCCGGATAACCGGAACTTTTTCTCTTACACTGATCACGCGGCAGGTTGTCGCTATGCATTCAGACTGGTAGATGATGCGATCTACCGGGTGGCGCAGTACACCGCCTGGGATCAGGGCATGGAAAAAAGAGAGGAACATCGTATGGAGCTGCAGGCCGATGTGAACTGCAAAAAGAAATTATATGGGTGGTTTGTAAAGCCGGAAGGTAATAATAGTGACCCGCGTATACTGGACTGCTATTTCGACCATCCTGAGAAGATCAGTTTTAATGACCTGTGGATGAGTTACGGACAGATACCGGCGTTCGATCAGATATGGACAATCGCTGAAGAGCGTCTGCCATATGTGGACGCAAAGCTCTACTATTATCAGTTGCACAGTACAGCAGAGAAGGACGGTAAGATCATGTGGAAGGCGGTAAGCCGCTATAATTCGTCTGCGCTGGCAGAAAAGGCAGAAGCGAACTTTTATGTGTATCTGCTGGAGATGGCCCGTTCTGAAGCGTCATATTACTATGAGCCAATGGCCGGTTGTGAGAATGCCTACACACTGTATCTGAAAGATATGGATGGTAAGATCATTGCAGTTGCGCCGGATATTATCTGTGGAGAGGACATGGAGAATGATCGTGCGACACGTATATTTAATGCGATGTTATTCCCTATCGTGGAAAACGGTAAGCAGTATAGTTTCGAGATCAATAATATTTTACAGCTCACTGGGAAAGAGCCCAGTTATGCGTATAAAACCATCTGGGAATCTGTTCAGCAGTTTGATACGCCAGGAGAAGCAAGAGATGCACTTAATACCGCATGTACATTGCTGGCGGACCTGCGTAATTATGAGCGTGGAGATGAAAATGCCTGTGGACCGTTCAGTGTGACACTTGTGAATCCTGAAGGTATGCTGGCAGAGCATCCACTGACTTACAACAGTATGTCTGCACGTAATGCGGCGATGGCGTATGTGTTGAATGCCGTCAGTGCGGAAGGACTACATCTGCTGGAGCACATACTGATGCGTCCACGTACACAGCAACAGTCATATCAGGCGCTGAAGCTGGAATTAAACTGGTATGCACAGCGCGAGTCGCCCGTATTATTACAGATAATCAGCGAAGGTGTGTTTGCAGATGCAGCCGCCTATATCACCGCATTGAAACAGGCGGCAGGCGCAGATAAGGTATTCGTAGACTATCAGACATCTGCTATTACAATTTCTTTCTATAAAGATGATGAGAAGCTCGCGGCAGCGAAACTGCCGGTAACAGAAGCAGTAATGGCCTTACTGAGTGACCTGACAGTTGTGCGCGCAGACATGAGGGCATTGTTATCTGAAGTGCCTTCAGGCAATGTATCCGTTGTGGAGGTACCGGTCGTATGTAGTACTGATGCCGCAATCCTGCCGGTATGCGGGAATGTATGTCTGTGTTGTGAGGAAGGAGAGGCACTGGATGAAGAGAACGCTATGTATTGTGACCGCACATTCATGGCAGATCCATATTCTTTTTGGGCGACAGTGGTATTGCCTGCATGGCCGCAGCGATTCCGGCTGGCGCGGTTCAGGCAGTTCTTTGAAGATACCCTCCGCAGGGAGGCACCGGCACATATCCGTCTCAATATTCTCTGGATCAGTCCACAACAGATGCTTCAGTTCGAAGCTGCCTGGAAGAATTGGCTCGCAGCCCTCTCCCGTGAGGATAGCTGTGACTATGAAGAGCATCTGCAAGCATTGAATACTGTATTAAAAGGATTAAAGAATGTATATCCGGCCGCTTACATGTGGGATGATGACGGAGGAGACGATAAACCATTGGTGTTATTGGATGAAGCCATGCTGGGCTAGTGTTAACTAAAATAAAATTCTTCACAAAATGATAATTAATAATTCTACCTCTTTCCCGATTTTCAAAAAGGGGCAGCAGTTGAAGAGTAGCAGTCTGACCGGGATCGTCAATTTTGCCAAAAGTGAGATCATGGATACCCGCATGTATCTGGAAGGTGCTGGAATATTTTATGGATTGGAGGTGACAATTGATCAGCAAAATGGTGCCATCCGTCTCTCTCCGGGGGCGGCAGTAACATCCGACGGTAAGCTGTTTTCGCTGGAGAAAGAGATCATATTTAGAAGTGTTAGTGATGTGCAGATCCCACTGCTCACCAAGACGCCTACAGTAGGTTTGTTGAGTACAGGAGAGGAGAATCATAATAAACTGGTGTATCGTATCACAGGTGTCGACCCTGATAATCCGAACGGGACACCTGATGCCAGGACGTATCTCATTTTCCTGGTCATGACAGAAAAGACTGCCAGCGAGGATAGTTGCCTGTATGGTCAGGACGTAAGTGAAACCTCTCAGACAAATACGGTGCAGGCAGTCCTGGTTGACAAAAATGATATTGATCCCAATGAGCTGAAGAAGTGGATGATCAGTGTTAGCAGTAACACACTGGGGGACGACCCGTTTATTAACCGGTTTGGCTATACGGAAGAAAATAATAAACCGCTTATATCATTTGCTGGTTTCACTGATTGGGGGAAGGTTAGTGATGGCTTTGAGGCTGTATGTAAAGCAGCGGAGCCGCTGATCGCAACGTCTTTTAAGATGATGTACGATCAGGTGAAGGATAAGCTGGGATTAGACCCTGTTAATCCATTCACTGGTGTTGGCAATGTGCTGGAGACATTGAGAGCGTACGTAGAGAACGGCGGTGGCATATTGTACCCCTGGTTGTATGATTACTACAGGGACCTGATCGCCGCTTATCAGGAGCTGGTATCGACAGACCTGTTTAGTTATTTATCTTATCTGCCTGCAAAAGACCGCTTCGAACAATATATTTCTTTGGGTAGTATACGGGGAGAACAGGGTGTGAAATATCGCATTGGATTGTACCGTCCACCATTTGCGGATCTAAGCGTGAATGCACTTCAGAAGCCTAAACAGCTGATTGAACGGCTAGTGTACCTCGTGGATACAGCACATACCCGTTTTCAGGATGCCACTGGCTTCCCGCCCACGACTGTTGGTTTTACGCCTGATGCTGGTATCAACAGAGAGTTGTCTAAACGGGCGATACCCTTCTATTATAAAGATCCGGCAACACTGGCAGAAAGCTGGAGTGCTGAACTGACCCGCAGCGGACGTCATAGTACGATACCAGGTATTAAGGATGACCGGGACCGCAGCTACCTGCTGGCTAATATGGACGGATATGAGTTCTTCAGAATAAAAGGGCATACCGGCGCACTCATTGATCCGACGATGGACGCGATCGAAGCACAACGCCGCGAGCTACATCTCCCTTTTGATATTAAGGTGTTGTACCTGGGAGCAAAGGATGATATGACACAACTGATAAAGGAGCGTTCAGCTACTTTCAGCGACCTGACAGTCATATTGGAGAAGATCGTTAATGATATCCGCTGTGCACGTACCTGCTCTGATGAGTTCGAGATACGCATCTTCAGGAGGAAATTCGACCGGAATGATATCGGGTCCATGTTTGAAGCGCTGGTATTGTTGTTTGATGGTACGAAAGACCTTGATGAAAAGCTGCGTGAACTTTGTGACAGCGATAATTTTTGTTTTGATGAAGATAAGACCTGCTGCCGCTCTCACTTAACATCACTGTATGCGGTATATGTGGAGTATGTGCGCCGCAAGGAAGAACTGGCAGGTAACCTGTTGTTTCATTTGTTCGCAGAAAAACATCCGGGTATAGAACACAATGGTGGCGTGCCTAAGGGAGGTACACTGATTCTTGTATGTGGGAAAACTGATCCGGCGTTCCTTTCTGAAGAGAAAAAGTCCAGCCTCGTTAAACTCATGCTGAGTGATCAGGCGGCCGGCATCAGTATGGTGGAGGAACTGGGTAATTACCAGGTACTGGCCGATTTCTGCCTTCCTTATACCTGCTGCTCTGACAGGCCTTCTATTAACCTGGTACTACAGGAAGCGCCACCGGTAGCATTATTCTCTATTGAAGAACAGACACATCTGCCGGAAGGACAGGGTACAGCTGTTGTGCTAAAAAATGAGTCGCTGCGTGCAGACACCTATCGCTGGACGCTGAAAGACTATGAAGGCACCGTATTAAAAGAAACGGATACCTCCGATATCAATGAGCCGGGTAAGTTTGAATTACTGGTAGAGGATGGAGTAGTCTTCACCATTACACTCACTGCTTCACGGGAAGGTATGAGTAGTAAATATGCTATCGAGATGACGATCTGTCCGCAGGGAAAGGTACAGGTGACCAGTAATGGCAAGCCAGTCGTTGACTGGGATGTTAGTCAGCAGTCAGAACTGGGTATAGAAGCGTTCCCTTATGGTGGTAGTTTCGCAATGGTATTAAAACAGAATGATAATGAGCAGGAGCTTGATCCGACGGAATATGATATTAACTGGAAGGAAGATAAAGAACATCTGACGCTGGCCATCAAGCAGCCGCAGACAGGTTTATATCAGTTGCGGTATACATTTGAAGATATAGAAGATTGTGAGAAGGGATTAGCGATCCTGGATATACACACCAGGGTGTCTACAGCGCCACAGCCTGTTCCGGTGAACAGGGATGTTAGTCCGTCGCCCGCCACCGGGCATGGTGCAGCTGGCAGCACAATAGATGCAGCTGTATTCAATAAGCGTATTCTGAGTTACCGTAGTGGTGTGAATGCGATGTCTAAAGAAGATGATAGCCTGCTGGCAGATAGTCGCTGGGCAGATACAAAAGCTTTCCTGCTGGCCGGTGGAGCACCAGAGGACCTGCATACAGCTTACGAGAAGCTGCAGGCCACTTTACAAACAGGGTTTACTAAACTGAAGGTAGCACAGAAAACGCAGGTCATAAAGCTGCTGATCTATGCAACTGCGTACTACATAGACAGGCTCGTCGTAGCTTCACCCGATAAAGTGCCGGCCATTGCAAAGAAGCTGATCAAGGCTGCGGGCGAATCAGTCGGCGCACAGAAGGACGGTGCGCAGCAATGGGCACAAATATGGACTGATGCGGGTATCATCACACAGGAGAATGAAAAAACAGTGGCAGCATATAAAGGGTTGATTGCCTGATGGAACAACAACATGCTATAAGAAAACTGGTGGTGGAGGTGCAATTGCCTTCCAGGGAGGAGGCTTTTTCTCTTCAGGGGGCGTTGAGCACGCGCTGCAATACTGAGCTGGTGCCGATGCTGGCGGAGCTGCTGGACGGTTGGGCTGATCCAGATACGTTGTTACAGATAGATAAGCTGGAAATTGATCTGGGTAGTTGCAGCATACAGGCATTACGTGAAGATCTGCCGGAACTGGTGATCACCTATCTGCGTAAACATTTCCAGGGCATGCTGACAACCGGTTCACCCGGGCTGCAATTACAAAGGCGTCCGCTGGTACAGGGACACTTTGACAGCTGGTTGCATTTTATGGAGCACGGCGTATTGCCATCTTCCGCCGTGAAGTGGGAACAGGAGGAATGGGAAGCGGGTATATTGACGGCACTGGCCACGGAAACACCGGCTTTGCGCAGATGTCAGCAGTTGTTTGTGGATCATTCATATGCTGTCAGACGACTGGTCATACAGTTCTCCCGGGGCTTCATTTATAACTGGATATTAGCCTGTAGCGCGGGTGCACACCGGCAGTCGCTGGTACTGATGGAAGAATGGGAAACATTTGTTTTCAGTACACGGTTTGCCAATGCACTAGAGCAACAATTTAAGTCGATACGATCTATGCCGCCTGTATTGCCGGAGCATACCATTTATGCGGAGCGTGTCATGGAGTGGCTGATCAGAGAAATCGTGGTCACCGGCAAAACGATCAGTCATCCGGCATTGCTGGAGCAGCTGATACGTCTACTGGGTTCCGGAAAAGAACTGCCGGATTATCTTTTTGCGCTCGAAAGGGTGGCTATAGCTGGCGTAAAAATGCCCGTAACAGTCCATGAGGCAGTCGCCGCAGTAGCAGGACGTTATGGTGGGGAACTGTCCGTGCGCAGGCAGCAATTTAGCAGAGGTAACGATGCAGAAAGACAGTTGATGGAACAAGATGGCGGAAAGATGCAGCAGCCATCGGCAGAGAAGAATGCACATACAGAAAGAGGGCCGGCCGACCTGCATCAGCGGCAGGTGAAGAGGAAATCTGCTGCAGATGGAGAAGGAACCGGGATGAAAGATAATAAGCGCTCATCAATACAGCCAGATAACGCATCAGCAGAAGGTACCGCCCCGTTTAAAACACACCCTGAAAAGTCAGACGTTGAGAGAAAGGAGGCTTATGCAGCAACGGATAGTGAAACATTTAGTGATAATAAAGTGCCAGAAAAGGATGATCGGCTACCAGGACATCTTCCCGAAGAAGGTACCGTGTATTATATCAATAATGCAGGCCTGATACTACTGCACCCTTATTTATCGTACTGTTTTGATGCCCTGGGACTAAGAGAAGGCCGCGAATTCAAAGACGCGGCAGCCAGACATAAGGCGGTGCAGCTAGTAGGGTATATGGCTTATGGAGAGGGCGATATTCCTGAATATGATCTTGTACTCCCCAAGTTATTGTGCGGTATTACGCCGGCGGAGCCGATCAAACGGTTTGTTCCGCTGTCGGACGTTGAGAAAGAAGAAGCGGATCAACTACTGACAGCTGTGATTACCCATTGGAATGCATTGGGTAATACTTCTCCAGATGGTTTGCGTGGAAATTTCCTGCTACGGGAAGGAAAACTGGAATGGAAGGAGGAAGAATGGCAATTGTACGTCACACGGCAGGCATATGATATGTTGCTTAACCGTTTGCCATGGGGTTTTAGTGTGGTCGGATTGTCATGGATGCCATGGCTGATAAAGACGGTATGGATCTGAGCTGTAATTATGTTTTAACCCCTTATGCCATATGAGATGTATGATTATTAACACCCCGATCAAGGACAAATGATCAAAGCTACCGATAATAAGAGCACTACTGCAAAAACGCGGCAACAGCCTGCGGGCGGATCCTTTTTCAATAAAGATAAAGGAGCTGACAGCAAGTTTTTGGGTGAAACTACCACATCGGATGAATCCTTTTTCGTTCAACGGAAACTTAGCATTGGAAAACCAGATGACCATTATGAGAAACAGGCTGACCAGGTAGCCGATAAAGTAGTACAGCGAATGAGTCAGCCTGCTCCGGCTCCTGTTGTTCCGAAGGCCACTACCGTGCCAGCTGGTACAGTGCCATCTTCTGCGGCGCAGCATGGAGCAGTACAGCTGAAAGAGGTCGAGAACAAAGAGGAGGATATACAGACCGAAGAGAAAAAAGTGCAACGTAAACCTATATTTGATAGTATGGGTGATCCGCCGGATGATATCCAGAAGAAGGAAGCTGCGAGCGCCGCAACTCCTGATGCGAAGACCAGCGGAAGTAATAACCTGGAGCAGCGTTTGCAACAAACGAAAGGTGGAGGTGCTCCATTGCCTTCTGATACACGGACTGCCATGGAGTCTGCTATTGGAGCCGATTTTAGCGGCGTCAGGGTGCATACAGGTACCGAAGCGGCTGCATTGAGCAGCGAGCTGGAGGCACAGGCCTTCACGCATGGAAATGACATCTACTTCAATCAGAATAAATTTGATGCCACCAGTAGTACTGGCCGGCATTTGCTCGCGCATGAGTTAACGCATACGGTCCAGCAGGGGGCTGCTATTCAAAAGAAGGCAGCGCCTGAAGGCGAAAGAAAGAGCGATGATGCGGAGAAATTGACAACAAGGGACGGGCTGGAGGATGCTGCCGTGCAGAGGAAGACAGATCCTGCCTCCACAGGTGCTGGTAATACGATACAATGTGCTCCTGTTAAGGCGGCAGCAGCTACTCCTTCAGTAGCATCCGGAGAAGTGGTAGATGTTTCCGGCGGTAAATTCAATCCTTCTGCAAAACTGGCGGAGGAGATCAGAGCGTCGAAGCATAAAGGTATAGAGGTGAACATCGGTGGCGGCAAGATAGCAGGTGCAGGTGTCATCAAAGTGAGAGAAAAGGAAGGCGTGTTTGAAAGCCTGAAGAATGCTTACCTCCCGTTGAACATGCCAATGTTCAGTGCTGCAAATCCGGTGCTAGCCGTAAGAGTGGCCAGTGGTGAGGTAAGTGGTTTTGCGACCATCGGCAAGAGTAATGCACCAGAGGCCATTCCGCAATGGTTACGTAAGCATGGAAAGGCATTGGGCTGGCTTACAGGAATTGATGTAGAAAATGTTTTATCCAAGGCGACAAATACCTTCGAAAATGGCACCTTCACTTTTACGCTGAATGGTACAAAAGTGAAGGTAGGTGGATTTGCGACTGCCACAATGGACCTCGGTTTTGTGAATATGAAACCAACGGCTCATGTGGTGGCAGAGATAGATATTAACGGAGTGGCTAACGGTAGTCTGGATATTACATTACTGGAAGATAAAATGTCGGGTGAAGGTGCATTCGCGGTAAGCTTTAAAGGCTTCTCCGGAGAGGTGAATGCGCAGTTCCGGGAAGGTGTGCTGGATGTAAAAGGACAGGTAGGCTATTCAGGCGATAGGCTTAGCGGCTCTATCATGTTGATGATGACGGATAAGAAGACCGCGGATACCTTTGCGGTCACTCAACTTGGAGGCGCGCCGGCAGAAGATGCTGTTATTCCGGAATCAGTGCCCGCTGCGGAAGGCAAAGGTCCCCGAGGGCTGGCTGGCATGGGTACATTGACCTTTAACATGACCGAATGGTTCGCAGGTAGTGTGAATGTGATTGTTGATGGTAAGGGTTGTGTGACGGTAGTGGGTAAGATTGCTCCTCCGAAAGAAATTATTCTGTTCCAGCAGAAAGACTACAGCAAAGAGTTATTCAAACTGGAAGCCCGTGCAGCGTATGGTCTGCCGGTAATTGGTAACGTGTTTGTCTTTGCAAATGTCGCATTGATCGCGATGGCGAAAGTGGGGCCTGCGAAGATCTATAACATAGAAGTGGCGGGTACTTACTCTACCAACCCTGATGTGGCGAAGAGTATTACCATGTCGGGCTCACTCAACATGTCTGCTTATGCAGGGTTGCGCCTGCGGGCAGAAGGTGGTGCAGGAATAGAGCTGGCAGGTCACGATATTAAACTAGGTGTTGGACTAAACGCTGATGCGGGTGTCAAGGGATATGTCGATGCGCGTCCGACCATTGGCTACCGGGATCCTGGTGAGTTCTTCTTTAAAGGACATATGGAGATAGCGGCACAGCCGTTCCTGGGATTGAGCGGAGACCTGTTCGTAGAACTCGATAGTCCATGGTGGTCTCCGTTACCTGATGAGAAATGGACCTGGCCGATCGGTGCACTCGAATATCCTTTACCAGGTGAATTTGGTATCGGTGCAGATATGGAATACGTCCTTGGTTCCGGGAAAGTACCTGAAGTGAGCTTCAGTGAAGCGAAGTTTGATGGTGCCAAATTTATGACCGACCTGGTCGATGATAATGTGCCAAAGAAGGGCGGTGCGGGAGAGAAGGAAAAACCAGGTAAATTCGTAGACGGTGGCGCTGCAAGTGCTGCTCCGGCTGCAGGTACACCACCACCTGCCGCTGCTCCTGGTAAGCCTGCTGCGGGCAAGGCTCCCGGTAAAGGAGGTGCAGGTGGCCCCGGCGGTAAAGGCAAGGGTAAGGATAAAGGTACTGATAAGGCTGATCCGGATCAGATGAAGAACTTCGCTGCTGCTATGCAGAAAGTAAAAGCGCTCGAAGGGCACAAGCCGATGACGCGTGCTGAGCTGACTGCTGCTATTGAAGGTATAAAGAAACAACATAATACTCCGGGTATCACATTCGAACCGAAAGGAGATGTCTGGATGGTGACAGGTGTCATTAAGGGGAAACCTAACAAGCAGTCTGTAAAGGTGAAAGCAGACATGAAAGCAGGTGAGGATAAGGATACGAAAGGTGTCGACAAGGAGAAGGAGAAACAGCTCGATCTGGCAATCACTGATGTGAAGAAAATAGATGCTGATATAGCAGGAGATGGTAAGATGGGTGAAGATGAAGCGAAGGAGGTTGCACATAAAGCGCAGCAGAAGCACAGTAACGTATTCAAGTCTATTAGTGTACTGAATGGTGGTAAAGATGCAAAGCACTGGGAGTATCTGTATGTACAGCGGGCGAAGGATAAGAAGCCTGTCATTACCGGAGCTGATAAAGAAAAACTGAATGCACGGATCGAAAAAATGATGTATGGTACCGTTAAGGTGGCGGATTGTAAGAAGCTATTGGCAACTGCTACAGGAATAGTAGGGGAATCCGTGATCGAGAAGATCTTTGAGATGGAAGAAGAACCGAAGGCATTTCATACACTGCTTAATCAGATTATAACCGAGAGCAAAAAAGAGGGTGGATTAAAGGGCGGTTTCAGGATTGAGAAAGATGTATTTAGTACTTACATAGAATTTATATATACAGGTCTTATCAAGCAAGGCGCTTATGTATCATTCGTAAAGGAATTTTTTATACGCCCTGATAATGGACATAATATAGCTAAAGTTATAAATAAGCAAATGTTCCTGGACCTGCATGTTACCAGGGAGATCGAAGCGGCCGGTATCAAGGGCGTAGGAACCACGATGCTCGATATGGCCATCAAGCATTATAAAGAGACACATAAGGAGATCCGGGCACAGTGGAATGCTAACAGACAGGAATATAAAACGAATTACTTTGGATGGTCCGATAACCTGGCGAAATTCATTGAATTACTGCCCTCCATGTCGGAAAAGGAAGCCGCGCTCCTGACATGGACCGGAAGACAGTTGACCAGGAAATTCAAATACAGGGTGAAGGACGTTCCAATAAATATAATACGTGGTGATGCAGCATATTTCCAGGAGCTGTATAATAAGCCATGGAAAGAAAAGAAACCTGATAATGCACTCAACCCAGGTCATCCTCATAATATTAGAACAGTAGAAGTTATCTTTGAACCAGACCCTGATGCTAAATAATAATATGAAGTATAGGAAAGTATATATCTGCTCTGAACATACGAATGATATGCTGGAACTGAACAGCTACTGGCCTTTATTCACTGAGGTCAATGATATCATTTACAATACGCCGGGTCTGAGCGTACCTGATAACCTGCTTGGTCAGGCCGATTTTGTGATAAAAGGCAATGATGGCTTACTACTGATCGTTGCAGTCAAAAAGAACCTCGATGAAAAATTAGCTACATTTGAGCCTCCTGCATCACCTTCTACATTTACGATGCTGTATGGAAAGAGATACGACATGGATATCAGGAATGATAGTCACAATCTGATTCATTCAATTGGTGTATTGCTGAAGATACTGGAGACGGAGCAGGAGAAAAATGGAAGTGTCTGGTTCTATAATATGTCCGCAGTAGATGATATCAATCTCCGGATATTACGCCTGATAAAGAGGGCGGGTGAAGCTGTAACTTTAGACGCTATAGCCGATACGATTAAGATGGCCTATGCTCACCAACTCCCGAGCAATGATGAATTGTGGGAAAGACTGGCACTACTGCGCGCCAATTATTTTATCGCTGATAGCCTTGCCGAAGGTGGTGTTGTCAAATGGTATCCCACCGAAAAGTCAATCAGGATACAACCTATTTAGTGATCAATTACCTGTTTAATTCGACCCCATGATCGTTCTGTCCGTTGCCATACAAAAAGGAGGTTCAGGCAAAACCACCACCGCATTGAACCTTGCAGCCGCCCTCCAGCGTATGGGAAAGAACGTGCTGCTCATTGATCTCGATCCCCAGGCGAATCTGACCCAGTCACTGGGTATTGCGGACGATTCAGACCTGAGTATTTATGAATTGCTGAAACAGGCCGCTACCGGCGAACTCACTGATGTACAGCATGCGATTGTTAATACCAGCATATTACCGCTCATTCCCGCTAACCTTGAACTGGCCAGCGCCGAACTGGAGTTGGTAAGTATGTACGGTCGTGAGCAACTGCTCAACCAGATACTAGTTCAGTTAGGGGATGAATATGATATTATTGTGATTGATTGTCCGCCCGCGGTAGGCATGCTTACAGTCAATGCACTCGCCGCCAGTGATTACGTACTGATGCCGCTGCCGGCAGAGTTCCTGCCATTCAAAGGGGTGCAGCGATTTATGAAGAACGTACAACTGATAAAGAAACAGCTGAATAAGAAGCTGGAAGTCCTTGGTATCGTATTGACAAAATTCGACGAACATAAGAGCATGCATAGGGACGTGCGTGCCCGTCTTCATGAGATGTATCCTGATAAAGTACTGGAAACATCGATACGTAGCAATATATCTCTTGCCAAAGCACAGGAACAGGCGAAGGATATATTCTCATTGGATAGTAATGCCAATGGTGCGAAAGATTATCGCGCGCTGGCAACAGAGATAGCCGGACGTCTGGTGACAACGGCAGCACAATAGCCCCAATTTTAAAACGATAGATATGAAAACGAGTAATAGTCGTCGCTATCGCAGACATCGTAACCCCGAAAATACAGATGCGAAGGAAGGACCGTTCTTTACTCCTGCGCACAACGCGGTACAAACAAAAACAGATGCGTTCTTTCAGCCTAAGCTGGCCGTTGGTCAGCCGGGTGATAAATATGAGAGAGAAGCCGATGCCGTTGCCGATAAGGTAGTTAATCAGCCATCAGCTAAAGGTAATGGCGTACAACGGAAAGAGATATCTGCCGTGCAGGCAATGCCGGAAAAGAAAGAAGACGAAAAGAAGGTGCAGAAGAGACGGGACAAAGAAGAGGAAGTCCCCGTACAGAAGAAGGATGCCCCTCCTGGAGATAAAGAAGAGAAAAAACCTGAACAGTTGCCGTCTAAGAAAGAGGAAGAAAAGCCGGTTCAGAAAAAAGATGATAGAGCTGCGCCTGAGAAGCAAGAAGAAGAGAAGAAACCCGTGCAGAAAAAAGAAGAACCCGAAAAAAAGCCTGCCGCCGATGAGGTGATCAAAGAAGAGAAAGATGATAAGGAAAAGGGTGGGAAACCATCTGTAATGACGAAGAAAAATGTTTCACAGGCAACGGAAGAAGGCAGCGATCAGCTTGCGCAGCAGTTAAGGGAACAGCAGGGGAATGGCAGTCCAATGTCTCCGGCGATGAAAAAGGAGATGGGAACGGCCATCGGAGCAGACTTCAGTAATGTGCGTATCCATACAGGAGAAAAGGCGGCTGAACTGAACAGGGAACTGGGCGCCCAGGCATTTACACACGGTAATGATGTGTATTTTAATAACGGTAGATACGATACTGATTCCGCCGCCGGTAAACATTTGCTGGCACACGAACTGACACATGTGGTCCAACAGGGTGCTGCACCTGCCGCAGAAGGTAAACAGACCTCACCTGCTGCAGGACATACCGCTCCTGGTATACAGCGTGAGATCTCTACGCCGCTGCCCGAAGGTGTAAAGCCGGATGAGAAATCAGAGATCGCTGAGTTTCCCGTTGGTAGCTTCAAGGTGCAGGTGAAACCCGACAGAAAGGCAACCGAGGAGGATAATATTGCACCTAACAAAGCAGAAACAAAAGGTGATATCTCTACTTATATCAATTTTACTACAAATGGTAAAGGTGAGATAACTAAGGTCTCAATTTCCAAGACGCTGATCATTGAAACCGTATATGGCGCTGATGTGACTTCTAAAAGTGATTCAGGATATGGCCGCGGGCATATCAAATCTGATAAGGATAAGGGAAATAAATCACTGGGCTTTCATGAAGGTAATCATGGCATTGATTTTATGAACTACATCAAGTCGCATAAGTTCCCGGAAATTGTTATTAAAAAGCCAGTGTCCCAGGCAGAGTTTGATGCGCTGAAAGCAAAGTGGGATGTCAAATTTGACGCCTATGTGAAAGACATGATGGCGAAAAGTAAAAAGGACACGGACGATGTAACAGATCCTCCTGCCGCAGTGCCCGCACCGGCGCCTGCTCCAGCCGCTCCATCAAAATGATAATCCGCAGTCACCTGCTGCGATGAAATAAGTGTTTACAAATATTATGATCGATAATCAAAAGAATGCGCATGTCTTACAGGAGTTTTTATCCTGGCTGCGTGACGAAATGAGGAAACGCCTGGCGCAGTATTTCGGCCCGGAGAATAACGTTATTCCTGTTATACCTGATCCTGATCTCACACCTGGTACATCCTGGACGGATGCACCGATCGTGAAATTTATCAACGAGAACCAGCTGGACAAAGAAGCCCAGCTGTTACTGGTGATGGCCATTGCACCTCATGTGAATGCTGTGTTTTTTGAGGAAGTGATCAATGAATTCCTGGTGGATAAAGGAGACTTTCCCCTGATCGGCTGTGTAAAGGGAACACAGTTCAGGGGACTATTACCTACAGGAGATACTTTTCTCTTTCTGCTCGCGGGCACTGATCTGTCTGGCCGCATAGAGAAAATGGCATACTTTAGCGAATCACACGTATTTGCTAAGCGACACGTACTCTGGCTGGATAAGCCCGAACAGGGAGAGCCGGTAATGAGCGGGAAGATTGTGTTGTCGCAGGAGTACATCGATCTGTTCCTGACGGGCAGTTATGCAAAGCCACGGTTCGGAAATGACTTTCCGGCAGAAAGTATCACTACACCGCTGGATTGGGCTGACCTGGTAGTAAATCCACAAACGATGGAGCAGTTGCATGAATTGAAGAAATGGCTGAGGGTGAAACATCAGCTGCGGGCAACTAATAAACGGCTGAAACCCGGTTTCAGGGCATTGTTTTACGGACCTCCCGGTACCGGTAAAACATTATCTGCCTGTCTGCTGGGCAAACGCGACCCGGCGGAAGACCCTGAAGGTGTAGCAGAAGACCTGGACGTATTTCGTATTGACTTATCACTGGTGGTCTCCAAGTTTATTGGGGAGACAGAAAAGAATTTGTCCTCGCTGTTTGACAGGGCGGAGCATAAAAACTGGATACTTTTTTTTGATGAAGCCGACGCTTTGTTCGGTAAACGTACCAATATCCGTGATGCGCACGACAAATATGCAAATCAGGAGATTTCGTATCTGTTACAGCGTATCGAGAACTACAACGGACTGGTGATCCTTGCTTCTAACTTCAGGAATAATATTGATCCTGCTTTTTCGCGGCGTTTTCAGTCGATCATACAGTTCCCGATGCCTAATCAGGCCGAACGCCTGCAACTATGGAAGATGATCCTGCCGGATAGTATGATGGAAAAGGAAGGTATCCTGGAAAAAGTGGCTGCTACGCATGAGATATCAGGTGCATCTATTATCAACGTAGCACAGTACTGTTTCCTGAAGAATATGCAGTATAACGGACAGATCCTGCCGGTATCGGCAACGGACCTGGAAGAAGGCTTGGTGAGAGAGTTTAACAAAGAAGGTAAAATCTATAAATGATTCCCCCACTCGGTTGTTCCTCCGGAACGGACGATAGCCTATATATTAGCAGCATAAATATTAAATACTGGTTATTAATTGTTAATTCATCATCAGGAACTGCCAGCCTTTTTAGCTAACTTGACAGCGCTTGCTCAGGCGATGTTAATCAGCTAAAATCTATATATGAAGCGCATATTTCTGCTAATGGTGTCCTGTTCTGCGATCGTCTCCCTGACGGTGCATGCACAGCAAAAGAAACTGCCCCGGATCGCGATTGCGGGACTGGGAATTGAATCCAGCACATTTTCTCCTGCATTGACAAACGAAGAAGCCTTTCACGCCCGCTACGGTGCGGAGGTATTTGGCGCCTATCCGTTTTTTGCGGTCGATTCTCCCCTGAGAAGCAGGGCCGTATGGGTGCCTGCACTGGTGGGCAAGTCCCTGCCTGGAGGTGCCGTAACCCGTGAAGCCTATGAGTCGCTGGTAAATAAGGTACTGGACTCGCTAAAGAAGAATGCACCGTACGATGGATTGTTCTTCGACATTCATGGGGCTATGAGTGTTGTGGGACTGGATGATCCGGAGGGAGACTTCATTACGCGCATCAGAAAAGTGATCGGCACTAAGACGATCATATCAACATCTATGGACCTGCATGGAAATGTCTCCTGGAGACTGGCAGAAAATACAGATCTGATCACCTGTTACAGAATGGCGCCTCATGAGGATGCTATGGAAACTAAACAGCGTGCTGTCCGTAACCTGTTGGAACGTATAGAAACGGGTAAAGGAAAACCGGCATTTAAAGCCTGGATCCCGGTTCCGGTGCTTTTACCAGGGGAAAAGACCAGCACCCGCATAGAACCCGCTAAAACGGTCTATAAGGCAGTAGCACCGGCTGCCGCACAGCCAGGTATAGTAGATGCAGCTATCTGGGTGGGATATGCCTGGGCGGATGAACCACGTAACCATGCGGTTGTGATGGTGACCGGAGATGACAGAAAGAAGGTTACGGCGACAGCAGAACAACTCGCCAAAAGTTTTTGGGCAGTGCGTAAGGACTACGCTTTCGTGGCGCCGGTTGATGATCTGAAAGGGAGCCTGGACAAGGCGGTTGCCAGCAACAAACATCCTTTCTTTATCAGCGACTCCGGAGACAATCCTACAGCCGGTGGCGCCGGCGACGTGACATGGAGTCTGACTGAGATCCTGGCCCGTAAAGAATTCCAGTCCGAAAATGGTCCGTCACTGATCTACGCATCCATCCCGGGGCCTGAACTGGTGGAGAAAGCCATCGCTGCCGGTGTAGGCGGTCACGTGGATGGCTATGCCGGAGCAGCAGTTGATGCCCGTTACGCACCGCCTGTCAGATTAAACGGCACGGTAGAAGCGATAGAAAAAGGAGACAGGGACGCTGTAGTAGAAGTTGTGGTAAAAGTAGGTAGTGTACATGTGATCGTTACACAGAAACGTAAACCCTATCATAAAGAGAAAGATTTCACCAGACTGGGGCTCAATCCACGTAAATCGGATATTGTAGTCGTGAAGATAGGGTACCTGGAGCCGGAACTGTATGCCATGCGGGCCGACTGGATACTGGCACTTACACCAGGAGGTGTGGACCAGGACCTGAGCCGTTTACCCTATAAAAGGATAGAACGCCCGATGTTCCCACTGGACGCTGACATGAAAGATCCGGACCTGTCAGCTAAACTGGTGCCTTTATCAGGCAGGCTGAAGTAATGAATAACAAAGCGTATGTGTAACCGCATACGCTTTTTTTATTGCATACTCTCCCGCAGGAAACGGAGCCTGTCCTTTTGTGGGCCCCGCTTGAGAGAAATGACCTTTAGTGCTGCCTCCCGCTTAGAGAGATAGGTGACCAGGAAATCCAGTTTAGCCATCAGCCGTTGTAACGGCTCATATGCTCCATGGTCCAGTCTGATATCGGCTTCTTCAAACAGCAGGTCAGTAATGGTGTCCAGCGTCTGTAGATGCACGTTATTGTCCGCAATAAATGCCTCCAGCTCATTGACAGTAAGTCTATCAAATGATTCCTTTGACTCAAATTTTGTGGCTTTAAAGACAGTACGAATGCTCTCCAGAGCCCTGGCAGGCTCGCTTCTTTTCATACTGATAACCGCCCTCAGCACCCTTCCCAGTTCTTCGATCATTTCCAGTATGTAATCCTTCCGCATAGACCCCTAATTTTTAAACGACTATTTTATTTACCTTCACGCCAGCATTCATTGAGAATAATCACACACAAAACCCAACCATGAGATCCCCTTTTCTGCCTATGTTGGTACTGTTTACCCTTGTCTGTTCCCGTATAGCCGCTCAGGTAGCGAATTTTACGGTACCGGATACCGTGTGTGTAAACCAGACGTTCAATATACAAAATAATTCTACCGGAGGCAGTACTTGGTTCTGGAATTTTTGCTCAGGCAGCCTGTTCAGTACACCGGTAGTAACGAATCTTACCAATATCAATGGTGCGTTACGTACACCTACATTCCTGGCAATCGCCAATGATGGGGTTAATTATTGTGCTTTCATAACCAATAATATAGGAGAGCTGGTACGTTATAGTTTTGGGAATAGCTATCTCAATACGCCTACTGCCGAGAACTTTGGTAGCCTGGGAGGTGTCATTCCCAATCATACAGAGGGGGTGCAGATCGTGCAGGACGCCAATGGCTGGCATGTGATCGTTGTGGGAGGCACCAGCGAGATTCAGCCCCGTATTGTCAGGGTTAGCCTTGGTAATTCCCTGGCCAACGCACCTGTTTCGTCCGTGAACTGGGGAAATCTGGGCAGTATGGACTACCCTCATGACCTGTTTATTACCCGGGAAGGTACTAACTGGTACGGCTTTACCGTAAACTTCCTCAGTAACAGCGTAACCAGGTTCGACTTCGGCAGTTCTGTGGCCAATACGCCTACTGCCGTGAATCTTGGCAACGTGGGAAATCTGAACCACCCTACCGGCGTTTTTGCCACACAGGAGAATGGCAATTGGTATGTATTTGTAACAAACGAGGCTGACAATACCATCACCAGAATGGATTTCGGCAATAGTCTCGGCAATACACCCACAGGTGTTAACCTCGGCAACGGCGGCGGTATCATCAATAAGCCCAGGGATATTTCGGTGATCAGGGATTGCGGAAAGATCTTCGGTCTGGTTGTAAGCGCTGGTGCATCCGATCTGACAAGAATTGATTTTGAAGGAGATATTACAAGTAATTTTACAACCACTGCGCTTAACTCCGGTGCTGGCTTCAGCTTCCCGCACTCCATTTCCACGATCTTCAGAGAAGGGGATAATCTGTACGCGTTTATCACGAATGCGACGGGGCACCGGCTGTCCAGGTTCGTATTCAACAGCTGTAATACTTCCAGTATCGCCTCGTCCACATTGCAGTCTCCACCGGCGGTTTTCTATAGCCAGCCAGGTATATATACGATCAATCTGCTGATGAATGAGTCTTTACCGACACAAAGCACTTATTGCAGAACTGTGGTAGTATTAGACCCGCCTGTTGTAGACCTCGGCCCTGATCAGCAGGTATGTGAGGGGGGATCGGTAGTGCTGGATGCAGGACCAGGTTTTAGTAGTTATCAGTGGAGCACTGGCGCTACGACGCAGACCATCATCGTTTCCCACTCCGGGAACTATCGCGTGACGGTCAGTAACGGAGGGTGCACAGCAGCTGACGATGTAAATGTTACCGTTGCACAGGTGCTGAATATGACCACCGATATTACCGATATCACCTGTTCAACTCCACAGGGGAGTATTGCAGTAAATATAACAGGTGGTACTGCTCCCTACACGTACTACATTGGTGGTACCAGCAATGGTAATAATAATGTCTTTAATAACCTGATAGAAGGTATTTATACTATCAGGGTAGCCGATAACGGTGGTTGTGAAGTAGCGCGCCTGGTAGAAGTACATAAAGATGCGACAAAACTGTTAGCAGCAACTGCCGCAGGTATTTCTCCCACCTGTAATGGGCGAGAAGATGGTGTTATCACAGTGACGATAGAAGAAGGAACTCCTCCTATCGAATATGCACTGAATGGAGGTAGTTTCCAACCAAACCCGACGTTTCCTGATCTGGCAGCAGGCGACTATGTGGTAACAGCACGTAATGCTTCCTGTAGCCTGGATATTCCGGTCACCCTCACTGAAGCTGCTGCACTGACTCTAACGTACAATAAGACAGACGAACATTGTGGTGACGCGAACGGTGCTATCGCTGCTATCGTAACGGGTGGCACGCCTCCATACACATATACCTGGAATAATGTGGCAGGTAGCACCACCATCAGTAATTTACAGGCCGGCACTTATCAGCTGGTGGTAAGTGATAACACGAATTGTGCAGTACAGGAAAGTATTATGCTGGATAATGTGGTACTGCCACCCGTGTATATCAGCAATAATGATACAACTATTAACATTGGTCAGTCGGTACAGCTCAATGCCTATAATGCTGTGGATTATGCCTGGACGCCGGTCGCCGGACTAAGTTGCGTTACCTGCGCGGATCCCGTAGCGACGCCTTCACAGACAACTACCTATACTGTAACAACGGTGACGGGTATGAACTGTGTGAAGACCGATCTCGTGACTATTAATGTAACTTTTAACAATTCGCTTTATATTCCTACTGCCTTCACGCCCAATGCGGATGGTGTGAATGACCTGTTTGTTATCAAGTCCCGTGGTGTGGCTACGTACAATATTCAGATCTTTAGTCGCTGGGGCCAGCTGCTCTTTAATTCCACTAACCCTGGCGAACACTGGGACGGCCGGTATAAAGGTGTATTGCAGCCGGCAGGGTCCTACATCTATGTAGTGACATACAGCTTCTTTGGAGATAAAAGCAGTGAAACTACTCAGAAGGGCGTCTTCACGCTAATACGATAAGCGGCATCTAACTGCAGGTTGACTGGCGCCCACAGCCTGCAGGTGCTTATATTTACAGCCTCACATACAGGTGTTTCGGTCAGGGCAAACGTATTATGCAGCGGGGTGCCTTTACGCCGATAAGATAAAGGGTTAACAAACAACGGATAGTTATAACGTTGCGATATTATTCTCCTGGTCGGGATCTGGTATATAACAATAAGGGTCAATAGCGACTGTCACAGGTGCTGTATCTGTCTGTATAGTCAATAAAGTCTTACTGTCAGAGAAGTGATGTTTCTGCAGGTACAGGGGTGGGGAAGTCTGCCATTTTTCTACCGGGTGCCCGAACACCGCAATGTCTATATCATCGTCAGGTGCTGACTCTTTACCTGTAGCAAGGTCCTGTTTAATAATATTGATCTCAAGTGTGAGCTTATATTGTCCATTTTTTTGCCGTTCACAGGAACGGATGCTGATCTGCTGGAAGTAAATGAAGGTTCGCTGTAACCAGTCATTAATATGCCTGATCTCCCGGTCATCAGCGGTAGCATATAATTCCTTCACGAGGTCTGTTGCCCGGGCTTTTGTATGCGGATATGCGTGTTTTGCCAACAGGCGGTGAAGAGCGTTATTCAGACGTGCTTCTCCCAGTAATTCCTTCAGTCCGTACATGGCCAGTGTTCCTTTCTGATAACAAACGGCGGACTGCCCCACGGTCCCTACCAGTGGCAGCTCCCGCTCATTTTTATCCTGCATGACGAAGTACAGATGGTTGTCATTCTGCAGATATTTCCGTAATAATGTACGTCCCTGCTGTTTTTCGAGTACCATCGATTCTGTATACTGTGCCAGTGTTTCTGTCAGGAAAGCCTTGCCCGGTTGGTCAGCAGGCGATAACAGATTGGCCCACCATTGATGTGCTGTCTCATGCACTGTTGTGCCATAGGCATAGTTGACTTTATTGCTGTCGCTGAAGTTTGTCTGGAAGTTCAGACGCTCCGCACTGAATATTACTCCCGGATAGGCGGTGGCGGCGCCTTTATAATGTGGTATCTCTGCCAGTGTCAGTGTTTTGAGCGGGTAAGTGCCGAATTGTTCACTGCCGTAGTCAATGGCATCTTTCATACCCTGCATCATGGCAGCTAGATTTTGTGTATGTCCGGGATGATAGAAAATACGGTACGTTATGCCTTTGTATATCTCTTTGCTAAGCGCATAATGCCCGGCGGCGAAAGCAAACATGAAATTGATAGGTGCAGGCGTCTTGTAATGGAAATACCTGCGTCCGTCCTTCAGCCAGGTTTGCTGCAGTTGTCCGACTGTCACCACCTGCTGATCAGGAGCAACGGAAATCGTTGTTTCATAGTCGATCAGGTGATAGTTGCTGTCCGTAGAGAACAGGGCGACATGAGGCAGCATGCCATCGGTCTTCCTGGTGACTGAATCGGTCACTTCCCAGCGATCATTGTACCCCAGAGATGGGACAAACTTCTCCAGTTCGACATAAGAACCATTGCTGACAACCGTATGTTCCTTATTCAGGTCAGTAAAACCGGAGCGGATGATCTCCATCGTAAAACTTAACTGTAGACTATCGCCTGGATACAGCGGCTTTTTCAGTTCATACAGATATTGTTTAAATACCGGATCGTATGTCATATTCGCTGCGACTGGCAGGGAAATGTGGCAGCTGTTCACTTCGGGATCAATACTTATCCAAAGTTCTGGGATGGGAACAGTGGTTTGATTACTGAGCTGATAGGTGCCATTGACGGTGTATCTCCCATCCCCCGGATAGAGGTCAACGTGGGTACGTACAGCAGTGATCACCGGTTGTGGCATATCGGCCATCGCGCGGTATTGCTGTTCATAACGGAGTCGCCAGCCGAGTTGCGCTTTGGCACTCCTGTATGTTCCCTCGATATTGGTTTTATAGTAGATGAAACTACCGACAGCGATGTACAGCAGAGCGGGTATTGCAACCGCCCATTGAAAGCGTAACAGTCTGAATCGCTGTTTAATATAACTGCTTCTCTGCCAAAGCTGCACTGTCAGTATAGACAGTATAGTAGCGGCCAGAGACCAGTATAACATATACCAGTTGAATGCTGTTGCATAATGTCCAAATCCGTTCATGTCTGACCAGGTCATATCCGGTGCGGTAGCATAACGTAGCAGGTAGTGTTCGATGCCGAGTCTGCGGCTGGAGATGATCAGCAACGCCAGGAACATATTCAGTACCATGCCCAGGTACTTATTGCCGGCGAGGGTTTGTATAAATAATGTTAGTACCGCAAAGAGTAATAATGGTATCCCGCTGTAGTAATACAGGGACAGATAAGGAAGCATGTCTATATGATAGTAGCCATTACTCACCTGTAAACTGATGCCAATACCAATATTCGCTGTGATCAGTGTAATGACCAGTATGACGAGTGTACTATATTTAGCTGCCCACATCATAGTATCTGGCAGGGGAGTGCTGTACAAGAGGGAGGCTATATTATTACTACGTTCTCTGTCCGCCAGTTCAGCTGTATAAAAGATGATCAGCAACATGGCCGGTTTCACTGACCGTAATGCATCTGCCATAAAACCTGTGGTGGCGTAGAATTGTACACCATAGGCGCCGCTGTACAGTGTGTCTTTTAATTCTATCGCAAATATAAATATCCAGAGCGCCAGCATTACCAGGAACGGAATATGTCTGAAAAGCTGTACGACTTCCAGTCTGCATTGTGACAGGAAACTATTCCAGTGATAACGGTATCCGGCGACGGTGCTGCTGACCGGTGTATAAGATATGGCGGCCACCGGTGTGGCTTTCGCTGACGCACGTTTTCCGGCTATTGTCACATGAAGGCGGAAGGAGAATGCTTTATAGGTAATGAACAGTAGCATAGTTGATAAGGCCGTCCATAAGAGCCTGTTTTGCAGGAAGAGGCCTTTTAGCTCATATAGCTGTTGATTCCGCTGTACATCTGACCATAGGCGTGTGTCTCCCAGGAAGATTGCCAGTCCGAATGGATCGACCAGTAATGATAACGGATCCGGCGTGCCTGTCTTTAACGCCGAACTGGCAAACAGTGGAGAGTTACCAAGTATTGCTGCTATGGAGTAAAGAATGTAGAGCAGTACACCGGCTGTATAGATCGCGCGGATACTCCTCGTCAGGAGCGCCGTACAAAAGATCACGGTACATACGAACAATACATTCGGTAATCCCATTACCAGCAATGGTTGCAGGAAGAAGGACAGTCTGAAGATGCCTGTCTGCCCGCTGTTAATCCCCCAGGCACTGATCGCTATGCCTGCTGTCGCTAATATCAGTGTCATAAAAACGACTATTAATAAAGCGGAGAACCTGACCAGGAAATAAGGCAGTTTCTTCACCGCTGTCGTAAATAGTAACTGATCCATTCTGTAGGTAGTATCCCGCAATACTACACTCGCACAACATATGGTGCTCACGAAGATGGTGAACAGGGAAAGTAGTCCGGTGATATACGTGACTACATAAGGGCTATTCGTATGTACGGTATTACCGCCAAAATTCCCCTGTGCGCAAAGGACGCCTAATGCCAGGAACAGCAATGCCGTCACCTTGAAGATAAGCTGCCGGACATGATATCGCATTTCAAAGCAGAACAGATCACTTAACATGCTGCGACCTCCTTTCCGGAACGCTGGGTCCCAAATAATGCGGAGAAGTAGACATCTTCCAGGTCAGGTGTAAATGGCTGGAAGCCGGATTCCGGGCAGCTATCCGCCAGGACATGCAGGTGAATACTACCGGCAATCCTCCTGGTTGAAATAACATCCATGGTTGACAGGTAATGTGGTAATGCCTCTTTTAAGACCGTTTTTCGCCATATCTGTCCTTTGAGTGTATGGGTCAGCTCAGCCGGTTTTCCGCGTAATATGACCTTCCCGTTTGCCAGCACGGCCATCTCCGGACAAAGATCATGTACATCCTCTACAATATGCGTAGACAATAGTACCACTACCTGTTCTCCGATCTCACTCAGCAGGTCATGGAACCGGTTCCGCTCCTGAGGGTCCAGTCCAGCGGTCGGCTCATCTACGATCACCAGCTGCGGATTGCCCAGTAAGGCCTGTGCAATACCAAAGCGCTGCCGCATCCCGCCGGAGAAAGTACTGACCGCCTGTTTCCTCACGCCATATAAATTCGTTTGCTGTAAGAGTGCCGTTACCTGTTCTTTTCTTTCGGCTTTATTTGTAATGCCTTTGAGTATGGCAAAATGGTCCAGTAATGTATAGGCGGAGATCTTCGGATATACACCGAAATCCTGTGGAAGGTAACCCAGCTGATGACGTAATGCTGCGGGATGATGAAGGATGTCTTTCCCATCAAATAATATTTCTCCGCTGTCGGGTAACTGTAACGTGGCCAGTGTGCGCATGAGAGACGACTTACCTGCGCCGTTGGGACCCAGCAGCCCGAACATACCATTAGGGATATCAAGGGATACATTATCCAGGGCCTTCACCTGATGGCCATAGCTTTTGCTGAGTTGTCTGATCTGTAGTCGGTACATGTAACGGTGTTTTGTATGAATAGGTCTGCAAACTATACCACCGCTGCTGAGCGCTCAACTATATATGAGGAAAGACAGGGCGGCCATGACAAACGCCCTGTGCCGGCTTATATCCGTCATTGTGCACTTACATCATGAAAATAGCCTCTTTCGTCATTAATTTTTGTACGGACGATGGAATTAGCTTTTTTTTACCCGTCATATATGGATGCATTAAAAGAAAAAGGAAGCTTTGTTATCCGTGGCCTGGAAGTCTGGCTGTTCGTCGGTCTGCTGATCTGGGTGGTCATACTGGGACAGCGGACAATGACCTGGGAACTTTTCGGATCGCATATGGCTGCTTTAGGCTTGCCGGAGCTGCCTGTGCTGCTGTTCACCTGGTACAGCAAACCATTACAGGCACGGCTTACAAACACGCAGTACCAGCTGGTCTGGTGGGGAGTGTTTGCCGTTATGTTACCGCTACTGAGCGTGTGCAGTTGCTATTATCATCCATCCGCAGTAACAGCCGGTCATTATCTAACCAATATCTTATGCTGTATTTCGCTCGGCGTACTGCTGGTCGCCAGTAGCTATTATCAGCGGGAGATGCGGCATGTCAGCTGGATCAGGCGGATCAGTCTTGATAAGGCGGTCCTGATCAGTCTTGCACTGATCGCGCTATTGTTATCAGTGATGGCCGTATCCAGTCTGAACAACCCTCGCTATCATACAAAGGACCAGCTGCTGATAGGGTATGAATTCAGTCCCGTAAAGATCATCACTCACTTCGGTCTTTTTATCGCGTTACTCGCACAGTTCCTGTTTATGTACTGCTGCGGCTATGCCCTGTATTATCTGAATAGTCGTGTGTTAGTGGCTCAGATACTCAAACGGCGCGGTATCATTTTTTATCTTATGAGTGTATTTGCACTGGTAGCGGTATTGTATCCGTTTATAGGGCAACTATTGGCCTGGATGCCCATTAACAGCCTGTTAGGGGGTATCTTCGATAGGAATCCTTTTGTACTGGAGAACAGCTTTGGTGCACTGATGATTATGTTTGCCTCCCTGCCAATTGTACTCGCCATTCAATGGACCCGCCAGAACAATCGTATTGTTGCATTGGAACAGGAGAAAACAAAAACAGAGCTGGACCTGTTAAAACAGCAGCTTAACCCTCATTTCTTCTTTAATACATTAAACAACCTGTACGCTTTAAGCCTGCAGCGGTCGAAGCAAACACCTGATAGTATCTTACAGCTGTCAGAGCTGATGCGTTATGTTATTTACAAAGGACAGGAAGAACGGGTCACTATAAAAGAGGAGCTGAAGTATATCGAAGACTATATGGACCTGCAGCAGATGCGGCTCCGTCAAAAGCCGGACGTACATTTCATAAAAGATATTGAAGATGAGACGCAGATGCTGGCCCCCATGTTACTCATCGTATTTATAGAGAACGCTTTTAAACATGGTATTGAACCAGCGGAAGAACAGGCGTTCCTGCGCATCCAACTGATATGCCGGCAGGGCAAGATACATCTCATCTGTGAGAACTCCGTTGAACCAGGCAATACCACCACCCGGGGCATCGGACTGACTAACCTGCGAAAGCGCCTGGAACTATTATATCCCGGCCGCTACCAGTTAGAAACCGGTATAAAAAATCATACATTTAAAGCAGTATTGCAACTATATCCTGCATGAGTTTACGATGTTTAATAGTAGATGATGAGCCGCTAGCACACGATGTGATCCTGCGGTATATGGAAGACGTTCCTTTCCTGGAGCTGGCCGGCCAGTGTTACCGGGCCACCGAAGCGCTGGAAGTGCTCAGCCGGCAATCCGTTGACCTTATCTTTCTCGATATCCGGATGCCTAAACTCACCGGGCTGGATTTTCTGCGTACTTTACAGCAACAGCCACTGGTGATCATTACCTCTGCCTATGAGGAGCATGCGCTGGAGAGCTTTGAGCTGGAAGTCTGTGATTACCTGTTAAAACCTTTTCGCTTTGATCGTTTTCTGAAAGCGGTGAACCGTGCATTCTCCCAATACCACCTGAAGCAGCAGGCCAGTCATCCGATACCTGTACCCGCTCCGCCTGTGGCCGAACAAACACAATTGTACATCAGATCCGATAAGAAGATCATCCCGCTTAACCCGGACGACCTGTACTATCTCGAAAGCCTGGGAAATTATGTCAAGGTCTGGGAAGCCAGCCGTTTTCTACTCACACCACGCACCCTGTCCAGTTTTGAAAGCCAGTTACCTGCAGAAACGTTTATCCGCATTCATAAATCTTATATCCTCAATAAGAAATTTGTGAGCTATCTTGAGGGCAATACCGTTACACTGAAGAACGGAAAGCAATTGCCGCTTGGGAAAAATTACAAACATCAGGTGAAACAGTTGCTCGGCGGACGAAATAATTAGAATTATGGCAATATTAAAGACCGTTGGCCTCCTGATCATTCAGGAGCGGAAGTTATTACTGGCATTCAGCAGGAATAAACAATGCTTTTATTTACCTGGTGGCAAAGTCGATGCAGGAGAAACAGAGAAAGGCGCATTATGCAGAGAGATCGCGGAAGAACTGAATGTGGTGCTCAGTGAAGCCGAACTGGAATTCTACACGCATATCACGGCGCCGGCTTTCGGAGAACAGAATGGTGTGATAATGGAACAGGACTGTTACCGGCTGCACAGGCAGGTGACACCGGTACCATCAGCAGAAATAGGAGAGATCCGTTTTTTCTCTTCGGATGAGTATGCGCAACAGCAGGCACAGGCACCGGGCGCCATTGCCGTGCTGCGTAAACTGAAGGAGGAGGGTTTAGTAGATTGACAGACCACAAAATAAACAGTTATGAATTACAGACCATTTAAAGACGTACAGGTAGCTGAAGTAGGATTGGGCACCTGGCAACTGGGCAGTGCCGACTGGGGAAACGTGTGTGATGAAGATGCCCTGCAGATCTTACAGGCATATACCGATGCTGGTGGCAACTTTATTGACACTGCTGATGTATATGGCATGGGGGTGAGTGAAACTATTATCGGTAAATTTTTATCCACTGTCAATAAAGAGCTGTTTGTCGCTACGAAGCTGGGCCGCAGAGGGGACAATGGTAATGGCTGGCCGCAGAACTTTTCCTATGATGCCATGAAGCGTCATACAGAAGCTTCTTTACAGCACCTGGGACTTTCCCGTTTATTCCTCCAGCAGCTGCATTGTATTCCTACGGAAGAAATGCAGTCCGGAAAGGTATTTGATCACCTTCGTAAGCTGCAGGACCAAGGACTGATCCGCTATTTCGGCGCCAGTGTAGAGACTTCGGAAGAAGCACTGATCTGCCTGGAGCAGGAAGGACTGGTTTCTCTGCAGATCATCTTCAACCTCTTCCGCCAGCATGTCGCCGATGAGATCTTTGCAAAGGCACAGGAAAAAGGTGTGGCATTGATCGTGCGGGTGCCGCTGGCCAGCGGACTGTTAAGCGGTCATTTCAAAGCGGATACCGTATTCCCCGAAAAAGATCATCGTAACTATAATGCCAATGGCGCTGCCTTTAATGCGGGAGAAACGTTCTCCGGAATAGACTTTAAAGAGGGCGTACGCCTGGCAGCCGATATGCAGCAACTATTACCGGAAGGTTCCATGGCGCAGTGGGCTATCCGCTGGATACTGGACCACCCTGCCGTGACCACGGTTATTCCAGGTGCATCCAGGGTCGAACAGGTGACCAGCAATGTGTCTGCTTCTCAACTGACGCCTTTATCTGCAGGTATCCATACACAGCTTAGAAAGCTGTATGAGAAAGATGTGCATGGCAGGATCAGGGGCCATTATTAACCGGTTGATTACACACAGGACTACCTACTAGTTAGTTTTGGTTATATCTTTACCCCCGGAACAGAGAAAATTGTCATGAGATATAACACACCTGTGCTTAAGAAAGACCAGCCCGATGATTCCTATAAATTCCGTGCATTACCACCACCCAGTGGAAGTTATCCGTACCGGTTGCTTTTAAAGGACGTACTGCCATCAGCAGATGATAACAGTATGGTCTTTCATATGGTCGGTGATACCGGAAGTCTCCGTAGTCCTGATTTTCAGCGTGAGGTGGTAGGCCAGATGGTAGAGCAGTTCCACCTGGCTGCTCCAGAAGAGCGTCCGCAATTCCTCTATCACCTGGGAGACGTGGTATATAACCACGGTGAGGCGTCGCAATACCAACGTCAGTTCTTTGGCCCATATAAGGCTTATCCCGGGCCTATCTTTGCGATTGCGGGTAATCATGACAGCGATGTCAATATGGACGGTCCTGTGGCTTATAATGCGCTCGAACCATTTATGGCCGTTTTCTGCGACACTGCTCCGCATACCGTCTCATTCAGTGGCGGCGCCGAAAGAAAAAGCATGATCCAGCCAAATGTCTACTGGACACTGAAGGCGCCGCTGGCCAATATCATCGGGATGCATAGTAACGTGCCGAAATTCGGTATCGTAACAGATGAACAGAAAGCCTGGCTGAAAGAAGAGCTGATCGCTGCCAACAGCGAGCGCCCTGATAAAGCCCTGATAATCTGTATACATCACGCGCCCTACACGGCCGATATTAACCATGGGTCCAGTCTCCCAATGATCACGCTCCTGGAAGAGGCATTTGCCGAAACAGGCGTACGCCCGGATATTGTCTTCAGCGGACACGTACACAACTACCAGCGCCTGAACAGGCACTATCCCGATGGGAAGTCAGTTTGCTTTATTGTAGCCGGTGGAGGTGGATACGACGAACTACATCCTATCGCTTCCCTGGACGATAGCCGGTTCACTAATGATTATCCCCTTTTTAAATATGTGTCGCTGGACGCCTACTGTGATAATAAACACGGTTTTCTGAAGGTCGCTATTCAGAAGACCGCAGCAGGCCTGACCCTGACCGGCAGGTATTATGCAGTACCGCATAGTCCAAGGCCGGACGCGCCCATAGACGCTACCCTGGAAGACACGTTCGTATTAGCGCTCGGAAGGCCCTGACCAGCTGATCAAACGTCTGTCAGCATCCCGGCTGGCTGCAGGAAGTAAGTCAGCAGGGATATGTTGACCTGCTCTATCGGATGTGGCGTGCCGGGCAGTACGGCCATCCGGGCGCCCGGAATACCTCTATAGGCTACCACCGTTTCTTCCAGTGTCACCATTTTATCCCTGTCGCCCAGCATAATAAGCGCAGGGGTGGAGATCTCTTTATATTCATCCGGTTTCAGCGGATTATCCTTCCCCATTGCCAGCAGCATCTCTGCTGTTCGCTGCAATACCGTTTTCCAGTCGTTCGGCGCATGCAGCCGGGCCAGATTATCTGCGAAAGCGGGCACCTTCTGCACGATGATATCTGCATCCAGCATCTTTACTTCTCTGGCAGCTGTTGTTTCGTCCCAGTGGAACTTGGTACCTAATGTAATGACCCTGCTGATCAGGTCAGGATATTGCCTGGCAAGGTACAGCGCCACATATCCCCCCATACTGTAACCAAAGATGGTAACTTCCTTTAGCTTATGCTGACGGATGTATTGCAGGGTGGCTTCAGCGAAAAGTGCAATAGAGAAACGCTGTTCCGGTAGCGGAGCACCGCCGTGTCCCGGGAATTCAGGTAAGTGTACTTCATAATGCGCTGCAAGTTGCGCAGCCAGTGGTTGTAACTGTGTAGCCGCGCCAATAGCGCCATGGAGCAATAACAAGGATGGTTTCATCTAATGAAGATACAGAAATGGATTTATTAAAAAGTTCGTCGTAGATTTCGTTTCATTTGATCGTTCTGTTAATCTGATCTATGTATAAAGGCACCTTTTATAAGCAGCCGGCAGCTGAAATGATCCCGGTATCCTTCCGGATCTATGACGATGGTCTGCAGTTTGAGACCATCGGCGACGAAACTCCCCTGCAAAGCTATCTCTGGCTGTTCACCGCTATTCATTTTGAGGTAACCGGCGATTATTTCATGCGTATCATGCATCAGCAGCACGTAGGGCAAAAACTGGAAATAAATGATCCGGCATTTGTAAAGGTATTCCTGCGAAAATATAAACACTCAAAGCACTTCTTCCGCCGCAGTGGTATGCAGACGGCCATCGTTGCGCTCTCCGTATTCATAGGTTTAGTATTACTGGCTTTCTTTCTCGTACTGCCATGGACGGCGGATAAAGTAGCTAACAATCTGCCACGCACCTTCGATCAGCAGCTGGGACAAACGGCCATGGCGGGCATGAATGAAGTCACCGATGACAGTGCCAGCGCACTGCTTGCACAGTTTGCCGCGCAGATCAGATGGGATACACCTGACACGCTTACTTTCTTTGTCGTACCCAGTGCAATAGAAAACGCATACGCGCTCCCCGGAGGCTATGTATTTCTCTATACCGGCTTATTAAAAAAGCTGGATAAAAAAGAGGAGCTGGCCGCTTTATTATCCCACGAAGTGGCACACATTACGTACCGGCATTCCGTGCGTAAACTATGCCATGACATGAGCACTAACGTGGTATTGTCACTGCTACTGGCCAATACGGGTGACATGGCCAATATGTTATTCTCCAATGCGAATGATCTCTACGGCATGAAATATTCCCGTAAATTCGAGAAGCAGGCAGATATTGCCGGTATGCATACCCTACGTAACAATCATATTGACCAGCAGGGAATGCTGGCGCTCATGGAAGTATTGAAGCAATTGAGTGACCGGTCGGATGCACCGGAATTTATCAGCTCTCATCCGCTTACGACCAGCAGGATCAATTATATCAGGGAAGACATCAGTAACAACCGGGCTACAGCTACTGAACATACAAAAATGGAAAGCCTCTTCCGTCAGCTGAAAGCGAAGTATCACTAAACGCACTTTATCTCTCCCGCCTAATATTTCAGATAATTTTCTGGTACAGGGCAGTCTGCCGCGGGCAGACTGTCCTGTTGTGTGGTGTATATACCGTCCGGTTTACCGGCTTACAGGCAAATCATGCTTACCTGTGCCAGCCGTGATGATGGTGATGGTGGTGCGGACGTGGCGGATGACGGTAGCCTGGTCTTTCATAAGCGACCATGCAGCTGCTTAATCCCGAGATCAATAGAATGGCAACGACAAAATATTTTAAAGCTTTCATGTGGTGAAGTTTAATTAAGCGTAATCAATATGAAAGTTCAACGTCTGCAGGCGGTTTAAACTTCTTTCGTGTATCATAATGACAAAACTGTGCCAGACAGCGTCCGGAACTGTTATTTACTGTTAACGCGATTGTTATGCAGGGAACACGTGAGATGCTGGTACCTGGAAAATGAGGAGAAAAACAGGGTTAAAACGGCTTACTACATAAGTACTTATAGTTCACCAAAAGGGCACCTCAAGGGCACTTCAATATCATAGGGATATTGAAGTGCCCTTGAGGTGCCCTTTTGGTGAACTTATATTAAGCCGATCAGGCATTCGTAAGTACAGGAAAAAGAAGAGGGTATATCAGTTTTTAGCTGATATACCCTCAGGTAGTATTATTCAGTACTGAAAATCGTTGTTTAACGCCCGAATTTAGGACAGGATGACTGCCTTCTCTCTTCCTTACTCCTGGTGTCCCTGCTACTGCTCAGGAAGTCCCGGTAGGAGAGCACCAGCTCAAATCCACCACGCCGCTGTGAGGCGACCGCCAGCTTATCTACATTGACATCATAGCTCATCCCGATCATAAATTGTGACCACTGTAACTGTATAACGGGAATGACGGCATCCCGCATGCGGTAGAGCATGCCCAGGGTCAGTGTCTGCTGATCAAATTCATGACTATACATCGCGCCGGCTTGTATCGTGCTGATGCCAATAGGCTTGAGCCGGCGGTTGAACTGCCTGAAGTAGTCTGCATACAGTATAAAACGGTCGGTTTCACTGGTAGGTGCCGACAGTCCCGCATTCAGCGTAAACTTCCTGTTAAGTGTAATGATATGCCCCTTAAAGAAACTTACCTCCGGCATTGTGATATGATAAAGTCCCGCGCCTGCGAAATAGTCAATATCATACATGTCGTCCAGGCGGTTTTTAAACACACCGTTGTAGCTCAGGCCAACAGAGGCATCAAAATAATTGACGCTGGTATTATCAAATACCTGACGCGAAGCAGGACTGATGCTATAACTACCATTACTGCCCGCCACATACTGATCGTTAAATATCAGTTTGGTCTGGTCAAAACGTTGCTGCATCGATCCTCCCATGAAGCCGAAACTGAGATAGGAATTCCGGTATTCACTGAGGGATACGCCGTAAGTCAGGGACGGCATGATCTGGGTGGTATTGAACTGCGACGTGCCGGCGACATCTCTCAGTATCTGCAGACCAAAAGTCGCATAGCCGTCTTTGACAAAATTGACCGGTGTTTTGAACTCCGTACTTAATCCGAAAGTCCTGTATGGGATCGTTACACTTTCCCATTGATTCCTATAGGAGGCTGATACCCGGATGTTACCGGTGAAAACCCCCGCAAGACCCGGATTGCGCAGTAATGGCTGTTCATAGAACTGTGAGAACCCTACGTCCTGTGAAAAACCTTTGGAAAAGGTAAGACAGCTTATCAGCAACAGTGAACACGTTTTTATAGATCGTCTCATAGATAAGTTGTTTAGAATAAAGTAACATTTCCCTTAAAGGTGTAAGGCACACCGTTTTCGCAGATCACATCTACCGTATAGATGTATACGCCTGTATCAGCCGGTTTACCATTGACACGTCCGTCCCAGCCGAAACTGGTATTGTTCGGTGGGAAATTGCTCCGTTCAAACAATACCTTCCCCCAGCGGTTGAATATCCGGAATGATTTGATGCTGTTGATACCGGTAGCTCTGACGATCAGCCTTCTGTTCTCCGGGATCTCTCCGGTAGGCGCAAAGGCATTTGGAATAAAGACCTGCGACTCCTGACAGAACACCCTTATACAGATCTGATCACGCGCTTTACAGCCAAAGGCATTCGTTACTTCCACCTGGTAGCATATATCGTTTTTAATAGTGGCAACAGGCGCGCTGCATAGTGCGTCATTGCACCGCAGGTCCTGTGCAGGTGTCCAGGTATATTGCGTGACCGGTGACACACCTGGCGCATTGGCATTGCTGATCGTAGTGGTGAGTGGGAACAGATACCCTGTAGGCAGGCTCACTGTATCCTGTGGTAAGGTGACAACCGGATAAGCACCTACCTGTATCATCGTATCGGCAGATGCGGCGCAACCCGTTTCTGATGAAGTGACTGTCACCGTATAGATACCGGCATGAGTGACCTGTACATCATTGATCGTTACGGCAGGTGTATTAACCGGTAATCCCGGACCGGGGCCCTTCCACAGGTAATTCAATGATGTATTCCCGGGAATGGAACTGAACGCCTGTAATACCAGGTCATCACCCACACATAAAGGCGATCTCGTTGAAATAACCGGCAGGGAAGGACCTGCTAAGATCTTTACTTCAATTTCAGCCGGCAGGGAGATACAGTTGTTCTGCATCGCATACACAACGTAAGTACCTGCATCTGTAGTGGTGACGCCCGGGAAACTCACCACAGTGTTCCGGCTGGTATCAGCGAAGGTGCCGAATGCAGGACCTGCCCATACGTATTCGACAGGGCCGTTCGCTTCACTGGTAGCAGAGAGGGCCGTTAACGTCAGCGTTGCGCCTGCACACAACGGCGGATTATAACCCGCTACTGGTTGCGCCGGTGGCGAAGGGTCTTTCAATACAAAGACATCGGGGATCTTTTGTGCCATACAACTACCCGCGGTCTCCACATATATCTGCGAATAGGTCCCGGCGGTCAGTGGTACGGTGATGTTACCGGATGCATCTGTCCGCGTCTCATATGTGTAGGGCAACTGGAACTTATTATAGTGTACGGTGACCGGCATATCCGGTACCGCAGCGTTATTCAGGTCGAGTACATGCAGGTCGATACTACCGGAAGGTACGCCACATCTGGAAGGGTTGCTGGCAGTGGCACTGGTGATTTGCAGGGTCGGATATACGATGGCGACCACCGGTGCTTTCGGACTCTCACATCCTTCAGCGTTGGTCTGACTGACATAGTAGCGGTAAGTAGCAGCAATACCTGTAGTGATCACCGGAGGGGTGGCGAGCGGCTGCTGATCATTGTCATACCAGTTGATCGTATTTCCCGGCGCTGGCGTTACCCATAGGGAAGCGGAAGGCATGCCCATACAGAACTTGGCGGTGTCTGTTACAGGTGCAGCTGTGACAGGTTTGACGGTGAGGTTCAGATCGTAGGGCGCACCGGAACAGGGAACTGCCGCCGGATTCACAGGAGTGACACGGATGGTGAGTACCTGGTTGGTAGTGCCGGTATTGGTAAACGAAAGTGATATCGACGGGCTGACACCATTGGCAGTACCCGAGCTGACGCCGGCCACACCGGTAGGAAGTGCGCTCATAACCGTCCAGTTGTAGGTAGTGTTATTGACCGTGGATGTTGGCCGGAAGGAGGCTGTACTACCCGAACAGATCGCCTGTGCCGCAAGCGGGAATGAGATGACCGGTGCCTCATTGACAGTCACTGCCGCAGTAGCCGTATAACCCGGGCAAGGTGCTGACGGTGCGATGATGTATTGCACGGTGTATTGGCCGGGTGTGCTGCGCGACGGATCGATCTCTCCGGTAGTTGCGTTGACAGACAGTCCGGTACCGGCACTGAAGGTGCCACCTCGTGTACCAGAAAAGGTGACCGGCTGTGGCATTGCGTTACTACCGCAATAAGGTGACCCGGCATAACTGATGGTGGCTGCAGGGGTACTGTTGACCGTTACGGTCGTTGTGGTACGATACTGCGCACAGCCGCCGGTGCCAGCTACGGTGTAGGTAATGGTATATGTGCCGGCGACAGCGCCCGCTGGCGTAAGTGTGCCCGTTGTTGCATCAATAGGCAGGCCACCGGCGGGGCTGATAGTATAGGTACCTCCGGATACACCGGTACGCGTGGGCGTTACCGGCAGATTAGGTGTGCCTGTTGTGTTGGGCATATTACATAATACGGCAGGTTGATAGGTAATAGCAGCAGTAGGCGCCTGTGTGAGGGTTACCTGTGTGCTGGTCGTGAAACCCGCGCAGGGGGGCGATGGCGCAATGGTGTAGGTCACTATATAGGTACCTGGTGTACTGCTGCCAGGTGTGATAGCGCCGGTGGCGGCATTGATGGCCAGACCAGTAGCGGAAGAGAAGGTACCGCCGGCGTCGCCGGTCAGGCGTACACTGGTAACACCATCCGCAGAACATAGTGCCGGATAACTGATCGTCGCCGAAGGCGTACTGCTGACAGTGACAGTGGTACTGGTCACGTAGTCCGGACAAGGTGCCGTACCCGGTATGGTATAGCGAATGGTATATGTACCGGCTTGTGCGCCTGAAGGTGTGAGCGTACCGGTGGTAGCATCTACAGAAAGGCCGGTGGATGGAGAGATCGTATAGCTGCCACCTCCGGCACCTGTTCTGGTAACACTTACCGGTGGATTAGGTGTTGTTGCCGAATTGACCACGTTACATAATACAGACCGGCTATAGGCGATGGTTGCAGTAGGACTGGCCGTCACATTGACCTCTATGGCTGCCCGCTGACTTTCACCGCAGCCTGTTACCTGGCTGACATAGTAGGTGGTGCTGCCGGCAGTAGCGGTAGACGGTATAGGCGGTGTATTGGAGCCGGTGCCACCATTCGCGGCAGCGTACCATAATAGTCCGGTGCCGTTTGCTGACAGGGCACTGGCCTGCTGGTACTGGCAATAATTGACAGGCGAGGTTACCGTTGGTGGGCCTGCCAGTTCACTGACAATAACGTTGATCGCTGCCCTGGGACCTTCACAGCCGTTGACCGTCTGACTCACATACCAGGTGAAGGCACCTGGGCTGGTGGTTACCGGTGTGGGTGCGGCAGAAGACCCTGTGCCGCCGCTGGCAGAAGTATACCAAAGCAATCCTGTGCCTGTCGCGGTTAATGGGGTGGCCGCCTGAGTACGGCAAAGCCCTACAGGGGAATTGACGGTGGGTGGTTGCGGCAGTGGATGGACGATGACAGTGATGGCGGCTCTCGGACTTTCACAATGATCAGGTAGTGTCTGTGTGACGTAATAGGTGAAAGTGCCTGGCCGGTTGGTCGCTGGTGTAGGCGGTGTAACGGCGCCTGTGCCGCCGCTGGAAAAGCTATACCATAACAGGTTGGTGCCTGTGGCGGTCAATGGTACTGCAGACTGGTCTTCACAATAGGTGACCGGGGCCGCTGCTACCGTAGGCGGAGGGGAGACATCCCGTATCACGATCTGCCTGGTTTTTACATCATCCCCGCAGGCGTTATTGGTAGCGGTCAGTTTAACAGTGTAGGTACCTGCACCGGGAAATGTGTGACAGGCAGGAGTTCTGTTTGTAGACGTAGTGCCATCTCCGAACTCCCATAGGAAGTTCGTATTCCTGTTACAGCTGGTACCACCATATCCATCCTCTGTCAGGTTGGTGAAGCAGACGGGCGTATTGATACAAAGCGCCTGCGGCGTACTGAAATCGGCCACCGGCTTTTTCCGGATGATGATCTGGTCGAGTGTATAGGTGGTGGTAAAACAACCGTTGCTCACTTTTAGTGTGGCAGTAAAGTCCACTGCCGGACATGAAGAGACGCTGTAGGTATGTGTAACGAGATGCGTTGTTTGGGTGGGATTGAGCGGATGTTGTAATACGAGGGGCGGGGTGCGGTCACCGAAGTCAATTTCGTAAGTGGTACCAGGGGTGTTATTGAACCAGTTACCTATCTGGAATTCTATCGGCGCTGGTACGCATAGTCCGGTGGTAGAGGTAGATGTACTGAAGCTTGCGAGTGGGTTCTTTCCATTGTAGAACTGGTATGTCCTGGTTTGTGTACAGCCATTGGGAGGCGTGATCGTGATCGTCACCGGGAAATACCCCTGTGAGTTATAGGTATGACTTACTTCTGCGTTTGCCGGCCAGGTACCTGGTGTAAATGCAGGTGATCCATCTCCCCAGTTGATGCTGTAAGTACTATTGGGTTCCGGCGTAAGTGAGCTATTCGCTACACGCAGGGTATAAGATAAGCTGCCGTCACAGTTGGAGAATTCAGCGTCTTTTGTACCGACGTCCTGTAGTTCCGGTCGGGGAATGGGCCTGATGGTCAGGTTGCCTGTGGCGGTGGCAGTACCATCAGGCGTCGTAACAGTGATGCCGCCTGTCGATGCACTGGTGGAGACAACTGCCGTAATAGTCGTCGGACTGGTAACGGTGAAACCCGCTGCATTGGCGCTACCTATACTGACAGCGGTTGCCCCGGTGAAGTTGGTGCCGGTAATGGTAATGGCTGTTCCCTGGCATACATTCCCCGGTGTAAAGCTGGTGATCGTTGGTGCTTGTCCGAAGGTATACAGCGAGCAAAGGAAAAAGACATTAAATAAAATAAATAAGTTTACGCAGTTGTGGGATAAACGACATGTAGGGGCAAATAATCGCATAAATAGTTGTTGCTGTTAGGGACCTAACCATAACATCCAGGTAGGTGATTATGTTCATCAGGTCAGAAAAAAAGAGCAATCTTTTGTGTTAGTGATGTCATATGCCGGTAGGGTCTTTGAGATAGGCACGCACGATCCGGTAGCTGTGTGGCATGGGGGAATGTGTGTCTGGCATACAATGGTGTTTAGGGGTGATAAAAAAATTGCCAGGAAATACTGTAATTCCCTGGCAACAACAATATGGAGCGTAGTCATGACGTGCTGCGTCATTGCCATGCAGGATCAGGCATATCGCTGAATGATCTTTATTCTCCGCAGCAGGATACTCAGTCCCCAGCTCAGGCCCACCGAAGAGGAGAAGGACAGTGAAAATTTCACAATGGCAGGTAACGGTACATCGAGCAGCGCGAATTGTGACCAGATGACGAAGATGTAGTGGATGAGATAGATCAGGTACGCATTGGCCGATAGTGAGTCCATCAGGGGAACAGCGTTGTTACACTTCGCCCGGAAGGTGGTCAGGAAGGCCAGGCAACTGCATACGCAGGAGCATACATACACGGTGAAATAGATCATATATGCGACAATGGGCGACAGTGATCCATTCAATGCCAGCTGTCTTAATGGCTCATAGATAGTGTTGATGGTGATCAGGGAGTACGCAATAAAAGCCAGTACAATCCATAGTTTCCATTTGCGTGTCAGGGCGGCTGTCTCCGCGAAAAGGCCCTGCTGAAAGTTATCACTACCTACGATTGTGCCGAGTATGAAGTAGGCGAAGTAGAGCATCACCCTGCTCAGCTGAAAATCAAAAGGTCCCCATCCGGTCCAGGTACCCATACCTACGATCATGGCCGTGGGTACATACGTGAGCCAGGTGATCAGGATAAACAGACCAATGAATAGCAGCGGACGTTCACCTAACGACTGTATGACCTTACCTGTCCGGCTGTAGAACGATCGTAACAGGGGATAGGTAACGGCAAATATGGTATTGAAGGCGAACAGTACCCAGATAAACCACGGCGGGCCTACCGGCCATTGTTCAATGGTAAAGAAATCTACCACATAGTCAGCGACGTTCCAGCTATGATGTGCCAGATAATATGCCGGAAAATGCGCTATGAGCATGAATAGGGATACACTGATCATGAAGGGTAACAGTAGTCTCAGGAAGCGGTCTTTGATAAACGCAACCACACCCTTTCTGGCAATGCTTTTGGTGAGGAACAGTCCGCCGATAAAAAACATCAGCGACATAAAAAAGATATCATTGAAGTTCTCAAAGATATCAAGCCCTATCCATCTCCTGGCATCCACGACAGGATGCGTAGAACTGATATAGGCGTTTGCGTCGAAAGCCGCAAAGGTAGTATAGGCGAGCGAGCAATGGTGAGCGACCACCAGCACAGTAATAGCGCTGCGCAGATAATCTATCCAGTTGTCGCGTTGGAGATGGTTGGTCATAGCCGGGTGTACATGATGTTAAGATAGTATTTTTTGATCACCAGCTGATGTGAAGAATGCTGTGCCCTTCTACAAAGTTATCCAGGAAGTTTTGCTGAAAGTTTTCTGCCCTCCATTTGTAATCTTCGTTATTAGAGTCATCCAGGTGGCCGAATAACCGTATCACATCTTTTCTGCTGAAGTAGGATCCATCATTTCGGAAATCATCATAGAAACTGCCTTTCACACCTTTTCGCTGATAGCCGATCTCTTTATAATAAATGATCTTTCTTTTTTCGTAGGTCATTGCATACGATATAGCAGTGTAAGAGAAGTTAGCTGTTGTCAGCATCCCTGGATGCTCGAATTTACGTTGCGTGCTGAAGGTATAAGTGTCATCCGGATCGAGACTATAACGCTTTTCAATCTTCGAGATGTCTGTATTGAGCATGAACGTTTTGTAGATGAGCGCCACTTTGTGCTCCGGGACGTCATTACTCTCCTGATATAGTTGTAGTTGTTGTTCAGTGTCAAAGATGATGATCTCAAAATACGTTGCAGGTTCAATGATGGTGTTGATCAGGTGCTCATTGCGGTGGATGATCTCAGGAAATACTTCAAGGTCTTCCAGATAATAGAAGGCATTGTATGCTGGTTCATATTTCTCAGTAAGGGTATAATGATATAGGTCTAGTCCCATTTTATTGCAGGATGATACTATTAATTATTTCCTGAAAGATACTGTTTTCTGATAGTTTTAAAATGCAAAACCGGCGAAGGTAATCCCTGCGCCGGTTTCATCTGCTCCGCTGTTCTATGTCTGTCAGACAGTACTATAATCAAAATAAGTTACTAGTACTCAGTTATTATTAGAATAATAGATCGTGCTTATTGTCCCATGAATAATTCCCCCATTCCGCTGTCTATCCAGCGCTGTTTGGTGCTTAGTTTAAAAGGCTCCATGGCTGGGATAGTACGTTCCCGCAGGTTGACAGCGGAGAGTAGTCCCATGCCCAGTTTGACAGTTACACTGAGGAAAGTGCTCAGGTAGAGTAGTGTGTCAATATCGTCCTGATGCAGGGAGCTATCGGTGATGACTGCTTTGGTAACTTCCTGTAGTAGTACCTGTACCTCTTCCGCTGAGACCCAGCTGATGATGCCCATACCTTCTGCGCAGTAGATGGAGGAGTAGTTCATATTGCCAAGTACATTCATGATCCTGCGGCCTTCCGGGCTAAGTTGAATGTCGGGCAACCAGTGATAGAAACTCCTTTTTCCTGTAGAGAGATAGGGATGGTAATCGGATACCGTAGAAAAGATCAGCAGTTCGAAGAACATGCCCAGGTCATACCCCCAGGGTTTATCGGACATAAAGGTCTGCTGGTGCTGCATGTAGTTTTCCTCATAGCCCGGATAATTCCGGTAGCCGTTTTCCATCTGGCTAAAGAGATAGACCATTTCTCCAAACGTAGGTTTGTGCTTTGTAAGATAGATGGAGGTCTGGTTGTATATATCCCAGATCCTGAGATCCTCCCTTTGCACACTGGGCATGAGTATATCATTAAATTTTTTTTCATCAAATAGGTGCAGGGTATGCCAGTCGCCCATAAACAGGTAGTGTTATTGTAGGATAGTGTAATGTACAAGCGCGCCAGCTACAGCCAGACGCGCTTGTGTAAAGATATTATTTATTCAGAGATGTATGACGTAGCATGGCAACGCCACTATCATTTATGAGATACATTTTTAAATCGGATAGCTGTCACGGAATGTGCCGGGAAGGTATAGCTGGTGAATGGGCCGCGTAGTTGCTTTTCGGTTTCGGTCACCACATTTTTCGCCGGATTATCTAATGTATTGACCGCGTCAATGCCGGCAGCATTCAGCTCATAAGCTGTAACAGGCGTGTATTTAGTGTCAATGCTCCTCAGGTCTGCTTTGATGGCCAGTTCCGGATGTCGGTTCACGGCAAATATTACCAGGCTGCCATCTGCTTCATGCATGGTCACTGCCACGTCTAATGCTTTGGCATCTTTAGATCCGGGTACCTGTAGGTCGGGCGTGGTGACAGCCGCTTTCAGACTGATATTACCGGCATGCCGTCTGTAGAACTGCATAGGGTAGTAGATGGTCTGGCAAACGGAAGCCGTCTTGCTGGTCATGATAGGAGCCAGTACATTGACTGTCTGCGCCCAGGTGGCCATACCTACAATAGATGCCTGTCTGATCATGATGTTGAAGAATGTGGCGGTGCCGAGTGCATGTTCCCAGGTATAATATTCTTCCAGCTGATACGCGCCGGTGCCACCTGGTTCCCAGATACCCAGTTCATCGATAGAGATCTTCACGCCGTTTGCCCGGTGCGGGAACCGGTACCACTTACTGAAGTCGGTGACCTTTTCGGTCGTATGTGTCTGTATCTGTCTTTTCAGGGTCAGGATCAGTTGCTCCATATTGTCCACCTGCGGAAAAAGGGAGGCTGGTTTTGTCTTGTCAGAGCTTACATAGTGGTGCATGGAGATGTAGTCGCACACAGGCCCCATTTCCTTCAGCACATGGTCATTCCAGGCATCATCTGCCCCACATAGCACGAGCTTGGCGTCTTTGTCCTGGAGCTTGATAGCTTTGGTATACAGCCAGGCTTCTTTGACAAACTCCTTTACGTCCTGTAAACGGCCAATATCAGGGCCGGCAGCTTCCTCATTTCCTATACCCCAGTACTTTACCTTAAACGGATCGGCATGCCCGTTTTTACGGCGCATATTGGCATAATAGGTATCCTGGGTACCATTGCAGTATTCTACCCAGTTGCCCGCTTCTTCTGCAGTGCCAGTACCCATATTGACAGCAAAGTAAGTATCTGTGTTCAGGAGCCGGGCGTAGGCAACCGCTTCGTCTGTACCGAAGTGGTTATCTTCTACGCCTCCCCAGATGAGGTTCGGCCGGCTGCGTCTTTCACTCCGGGGGCCTACACCATCCATCCAGCGATAGATCTTGGTAAAGGTACCACCAGGATAGCGCAGGATGCTGGGCCTTAATCCGCGGATCTTTTCCAGCACGTCTTTTCTTATGCCATTGGCATCGGACAGGGGAGAGCCCTCTTCGTAGATGCCGCCATTGACTGCCCTGCCCAGGTGCTCGATAAACTGTCCGTAGATGCCATCATCGATCGCTCCCTCCGGGTGAAGGAAATCTATTTCAATGCTTGCATTCAGGGGTACGCTACGGCTGATAGAACGGGCAGCGGCGAATGCACTGCCTTTTAATGCGAGGCCTAATCCGCTCACCCCTATCAGACCGATAAAATTTCTTCTTGTTACCTGCACATTCATGTGGGAGATATTGATTGTTCACTGATGAACAACAAGATGGTGAAATTTCAGGAGAATACATAAACAACATTGGTTTAATCCAGTTCTTGCAATAATTCAGCTATTTTCTGCCGGTACATGGCATATAAAGGTTCATTATTATAGTATAATGCCTTTTCCAGGTTGTGCCGGGCTTTCATTTTATCGCCTGTCTCTTTGTAAATGAGCCCGAGTTGATGATATGCGTTGTAATGGCTTTTATTCAGCATAAGGGATTGTTCGATCGCTGCGATACCATCTTCTACCTGACCAAGCTTGTATAGGGAAAATCCAAGATTAGCAAGGGCGTCATCGTTTTCCGGGTCGAGCTGTAGTGCCTTTTTCAGATGCACCTGGGCTTCTTCGTATTGCGACTGCTCCGAAAGATAGTAGCCGAGTAGGTTCAGATCGAACGCGTTGTCAGGATCCATTGCGAGACGCCTTTTGGCTTCGTTGATCATATATGATTCATCGCCGTTTTCTGCTGCAATGAACCCTAACATGTAGCGGCAGTTTTCATGATACGCGGGCTCGTCAAGTAAACTTTCCAGTATGGGCGATGCGGTATCAAAATCTCTTTGCAGATAGCGGGAGAGGGCGCTGAAATACAGACACTCTTTATTATCTGGTTCGACCGCCAGCATTACTTTGCACAATGCATACATTTCCTCATACCGGTCATAGCTTTCAAGTATGGAAACAACGGTCAGCAGCTTCTCACGGATCTGTTGGCGATTGGCTTCACTGAGGAAGGACCATGTCCTAGGTAGAATAGTTTCTTCCCATTCCAGCGGGAGTTCGGGCAGACTAGCCTCCGCACCATAATGTTGAGATAGCACCTCCTGCATCAGTATTCCCCTTTTGTTAAGAAATTCTCTTACAGGATTGTGAAAGGCCAGTAATACAATCAGTACGTCTACCGTGTTTATCGCTTCGTATCCTCTGGACATAGCTAATACTTCCGCATGGGCGAGGATGTTTTCTGCTACTACTGTTAACGGCAGAGAGTCATCTATATCGCCTTCCTCATCAGGTTCCAGTTCTTTTCTCGATATCTCCTCCCATTTCTGCTGGTCAACATCCTGCAGATATTTGCTCGCAAGGCATGGTGACCTCAATATGGATGCTAGTAAGTGATGGCTATGGATATAGTAGTGTTTGAAGTCTATGGAAACCTCACGGGAAAGTTGAATGACTTCCTCTAACTCCTTGGTCATGGTAAAATCATGCATAGTATCATGTGTTTTTATTATTTCAGATGAATCCAGCGAAGCCTGGATACAGGTTCGTAATCCTTTATCTCCAGTGGTGTCCATACCACATCCGGCCCATCATGCAGGTTGCCAATGTAAAAGGAAGTGTAGTAGTCGCATCTACGGTATCGTTTACCGGATGTCCTTCCTGTATGAGGTACCCCCATCTGATGACATCTATTGTCTCCAGATAGGGGCGTGCCATACAGGGCGATTTTAACATTGCCAGGAATAAATGATCGATGTGTATATATCCATGGCTATACGCCACGGCTGTCTCGCGGGAGACATGCATAACTTCTAACGCCTCTGGCGTGAGTCTTTTATATAAATAATGCATAGAATAGGGATACACTTAATATGCCTGATATTATCAGGCTTTTATTTTCTTCTTCAGCCAGGCTCTCACCGGTTCATCATAATACTTCAGACTTAAATAACCCACTGCCACAGACACGATGAAAGTCAGTATACCATACGCCACGCCTAAGGTCATAGGGAAATCAGGGCCTTTATATTTAGCCACCCAGCCGGTGTAAATATAGATAAAAGGATAGTGTGTAATGTAAATAGGATAAGACAGGTCCGCCAGGAACTTACAGATCCTAGACTCTTTTGCACCGTTTACCTGTCCGCTGGCACCCAGGTAAACGATGAGCGGGAACACCAGCATGATGACCACCGACTCATAAATACCATTCATCCACAGATGATCGGCGCCGCCGATACGGGGAATGGCCAGCACGATCGTCAGTAGTACACCACACCAGAGGAAGGCATTATGAATGCGTGTAGGCGTTGTGACACGTGATAATAACAATCCGCCGAAGAATGGGAACATCAGTCTGGTAAACCCTATACGCAGTTGTTCCGGTGTAACGGACCATCCGCCGATCACGTCGCCGGTCGGTCCGAATACCGTGTAGTGTATCAGTGCGATACCGGAGATGGCGACCAGTATAGATAAGGCTGTTTTAGGCAGCTTTCTGATACCCAGGGCGTACAGGATATTTGCGACATATTCGAAGAACAATGACCATGCTGGTCCATCCAGCGGATGCATTTCCTGCCAGCCCCTGATATCCATAGAAACGGGTATAGGGATCAGTGTGAGACCGATCAGTGCTACCAGCAGCAGCTTACCTACCGGCACGGTGTGAATGGCCGGGAAGACAGGGGAGTCCCCGAAATAAAAACAGACCGCACCGATGATCGTCCCCATGATCACCATCGGCTGGAGGCGTTCCAGCCTGCGTTTGAAGAAAGTACCAATGGTCAGTTTTTCCCAGCGGTCGTCATAGGCATACCCGATGACATAACCGGATAACAGGAAGAAGAAGTCTACGGCAAGGTAGCCGTGATTGATCATCAGGTCAAGGTGACTCGTGGAATACGCTTCAAGAATGTGGAATATCACTACGATCAATGCGGCTATGCCACGTAAGCCATCCAGTACCAGGTAGTGAGGTTTGGTTGATAACGGTTGAGTACTCATAGTGGCCGTCAAGATATACAGAAAAATCTTCAAAAGATAGTCTTTTATCACTGCCGGACTAAAAAGACCAACGCAGGCAAATCAATGCCTGCGCTGATGTATGCGATGTTTTGGGGCATGGCTGTTGTAAGGAGGGATGCTTATTTCCGGGTCCACAACGGGCCATTTTTGGAGTTGAACTTTTCCAGTAGTTTCTTATTTGCAAGATCTTCGAGAATGGCCCCACTCTGCGGTATTGTCTGGCCGCTGAGTTCTGCGAACTCTCTCGTGGTCAATGTCCGGAACTGTCTGAACAATGCCTCCCAGGAGTGATCGCTGGTGGTCTTCTGCGCATCGGGTACCAGTTTCAGGATACTGTTCTCAAAAGACGCATAGGGTTTAGCCCCGTAGACCATTTCCTGGTGGCCGCTGTTGCTGGTCACAAACAATGTAGGAAAACCTCTTACACCATACTTTCGTGCGATGCCCAGGTCCTCCTGAAAACGTTGTACAGCAGAGGTTTTAAAGTCAGTTTTCAGCCTGGCTGTATCCAGTCCCGTTTCCATTGCTGCCTGACCAAGATATTCCCATTTAGTGATATTCTTTTTCTCCAGAAATACCATTTCCCTGATCCTTCTCATGAAAAGCTGTGCTTTCTCTTCGTCCTGCATCTGTGCAGCTTTGAAGGCAATGGAAGGAGGATAAGAGGACGGCAGCGGGTCTTCCAGCCATACGTCTCCATCGATAGGCATCTGGTAATACTGACTGACCTCATCCCAGTGGTGGGCTACGTCAGCAGGTTTACTGATGCCGCCGCTGTTATAACTCCAGTCTGGCAGCAGCCCGCCCATACGATATTCAATTTCTATATAGCTGCCGTACTCCATTTTTAATTTGCGCAGCTGCGGCTCTATACCCCAGCAACTGGAACAGATAGGATCGGTAAAATATATGATCTTGACAGGTTTGCTTTCATTGTTCACTGCAATAGCGGCCGTCCCGCCGGTACGGCCAGGCATTTCACATACGCCGGTCTCCGGGTCGCATAACAGCGGATTATTTGTTTTCATCTGATGAGTTTGAGCTTGACACGTTGAAAAAATAAGTATAGTCAGGGATAGTAGGAACTGTTTCATTGTTCGTTCACTTTTTGCATAAATTCTCCTTTTTACCAAAGTCATCCGCGCTATTGATCATTTTTGCAATATTTTAATGCAAATTTGCCAAGATGAAATTCATCCAGCAATAAGTCAGAAAAACATGACCACTAATAAAGAGATAAAATGCCAGCCTGAATGTGATGCAGAGAAGCTGCTGAAGCTGCTTTCCGGAAAATGGAAGCCTCAGATATTTAAACTGGCGGTCGCTGGTCCGCTCCGTTTCAGTAACCTGTTGCGTGAGATTCCCGGCTCCAATAAGCAGTCACTGTCAGTGGCCCTGAACGAACTGGTAGAAGAGAATGTACTTGAAAAGATAGTGGTGAAGCAAAAGCCCTTACATATCGAATACCTTTTTACAGACAGGGGCCGCTCACTGCTAAGTGTATTCCATAACCTGGAGGCTTTGGCCGGTTCGGAAGAGAAGAAGTAGAGCCATCCAACCCGCGGCCGATCAGCCACCCGACAGTGTATCAGTTCGTATGTATGACAACGTGCTGATACATTCTTTGTGTAGTTACAGCGTTGTAATTTCCCCGGAAAAACCTTATCTTACAATCGTTAGCCTGTCCTGACCCCATACCTGAAACCATATCGTTCAGCAACCCAAATAGTCACTGTATGTTGGTGAGTAATAAGCACTTCACACCTGTGATCGGACTTGACATCCACATTGTTATATTGTTCGGTTTCCCCATTCCGTTACCACACCCCTATATCGGGTTTGTGATGGATCCCATGGATTATATTCCCTTTGTTGGCGCTACTACAAAAGTAAACCATGTGCCCAGGGGGAAGAGTGATACTTCCGGTATCATCATCATTCTCTTTCATATTCCGATGGGCGGCCCATTCCTGCTGACGCCTATGATCGGACATGATTCCGTTAACTTCTTTGGCAGTAAAAAGGTGACGGTAGAAGGCAATCTCATGACCCCTGCCGGGCATATGCTGATGACCTGCAATGACATTGGTATTCCCCTGTCGTTACAGCCGGGAAAAAAGCTGAAGCCTATTCCCAGCATGTACCTGCCCACATCTTTTTCCATCCCGCTGTCATTTGGTAAACCTGTGATGGTAGGTGGCCCATATGTGCCTGACTGGTCGGGCGCTTTGCTGAACCTGGTAGCCTCCTTCGGATTCGGTGCATTGATGAAAGGTATCGGCAAACTGGGTAAGAAGGCATTAAAGCGGTTTAATCACGCATTACAGAAGAAGATAGGCAGCAATAAGCTCAGCTCCTTCCTTTGTAAAAAAGGATTTGAGCCGGTTGACCTGGTACAGGGTATCGTCATCTATGATGGTATTGACTTCACGTTACAGGGACCGATTCCACTGATATGGTCCCGTTCCTGGAATAGTGATAGTCCGCATACAGGCACGCTGGGACATGGCACGCATCTGCGGTATGATATGCAGGTACTGGAGTATCCGGAAGAGGATATAACAGCTGTATTGCTGGGGCATGGTCGTAGCGCCCTGTTCGGGCAACTTGCCTACGCCGGCGAGTCCGACTTCCACCGAAGTGAGAACCTCACATTAACACGGACAGATATTGACAGGTATGAGTTATTCGATCATCAGGAACGATTGCTGTATCTCTTCGAACAGCTACAGCCCGGAACGGGAAAATACCAGCTGCATGCTATAAAGAATGAGGCCGGCTTTGCAATCCGTTTCTTTTATGACCATAGTGCACGCCTTACTGCCATGACAGATAGTGCCGGCCGGCAACTGAAAATCAAAAACGACCTGAATGGCTGTATCACCGCAGTAACTGCCCACCACCGGGGGCAGCAACGCACGCTGATCAGCTACGCATATAATGCAGCGGGCGATCTGACGGCTATTACAGATGCAAATGGCGCTACCACCAGTATTGAGTACAGGGATCATCTCATGATAAAGAAAACGGATCGTGGCGGACAATCCTTTTACTGGGAGTATGACAACAGAAAACGTTGCGTACATACCTGGGGAGATGGCGGCCTGCTGGAAGGCTGGATCGCCTATCATCCGGAGGAGGGCTATAATGATGTGACTGATGCGCTGGGGAACACCACCCGCTATCATTACACGGCTGATTTCCTGGTGACACAGATCACTGACGCACTGGGTTATTCCCGTTTTTATGAATATACCGAAGACTTTGAGCTATACCGGGAGATTGATGAAGAAGGTACACTGAAAGGATATGTCTATGACGATAGAGGTAACTGTATAAAGGTAGATCAGCCAGATGGCAGCTCCTATACTTTTGCCTATGATGATACCGGAAGAATGCTCGTGTCTAAAGATCCACAGGGCAATACCCGCTCTTTTGTATATTACGAAGATGAAAAGAAAAAAGGATTATTACATACGGTAACCGATACCGCTACCAGTATGGTCACCTTCTACTACAATGAAAACAACCTGCTTAGTCATATTATCAATCATAAAAGACATAGGACACTGCTGGAATATGATGATGATCACAATCTATCTTTACTTGTCTCTCCTGATGGTGGTCGCTCCACCTGGGAATATGATAACTGGGGACAATGCATGATCACCCGTAATCCGCTGGGACAGGCCCGTTATTTTAAGTATGATGCACTGGGAAGGGTCACTGATCTGATACTGCCTGATGGCAATGAAATCAAGCTTCAATACAATGCGTATGAGGAAGTGATCTGGCTGAAAGATAAGCACCGGGAACTCCGTTTCGATTATACACCGATGGGGCGACTGAAACTGCGTGAGGAGAATGGTGTGAAACAACATTTTCTGTATAACAGGAATGAACAGCTGACGGCACTGATCAACGAGCATGGCGAAAAATATAGTTTTACCAGGAACAACCGGGGTGATATCATCGGGGAAACGGGATTTGATGGTCAGCAGAAACGGTATGAACTGGATGCTACCGGTAAGATCCTGAAGATGATCCGTCCGGGTAAACGCTGGTCGGACTATGAGTATGATGTCAACGGCAGACTGACACGTGCAGAGCATAGTGATGGCTGCTGGCAGACTTTTACCTACGACCGCAACGGACGCGTGATTGAAGCGGTGAATGAACACAGTACTGTGCGTATAGAACGTGATCCGATGGGGAATGTGCTGCGTGAGTGGCAGAATGGACATGTGGTTTCCGCTACTTACGACCGGCTCGGCCAGCGTAGTGGTATACAGAGCAGCCTGGGTGCTGATATCTCACTGGAGAGGAATATAATGGGACATGTCACTGCTACGCATGCAAGGATGGGAGAAAGTGAAGATCCCTGGGACGTATATATTCTGCGGAATCATCTCGGTATGGAAATAGAACGTAGCTTGCCGGGCGGTGTAAAAAGCAGCTGGATATTTGACGATGCGGGCATGCCCGCTGCACATTTTGTCGATAGTAACGCACGGGAAATGCGAAGAAGGCACTACCGCTGGGACGCGAATCATCAGCTGAAGCAGATCGTCGATGGTATCAGTAAAGGTGTCGTGAAATTCGGACAGGACGACTTTAGTAACCTGGCATGGGCCCAATATGAAGATGGTCAGTACGATTACCGGCTGCCGGATAAAGTAGGTAACCTCTACCGCAGTCAGTTGCGGAAGGATCGAAAATATGGCGCTGGCGGGCAACTACTGGAAGCTGCGAACGCACGGTTCATGTACGATGAAGAAGGGAACCTTACCCGGAAGATCGCAGCGGGAGGAAAGATATGGGAGTATGAATGGTATGGAACCGGTATGCTGAAGCAGGTGGTACGTCCGGATGGAAAGACGGTCGCATTTCGTTACGATGCGCTCGGCCGGCGTATTGAGAAAATATACCAGGATAAGATATTTCGTTTTGTGTGGGATAGTGATGTGTTGTTACACGAATGGTCTTACGCTGTGAAAGACCGCCCGGTGATCACGATTGATGAACTGGGGAACATACGGCAGGGAAGTCCGGAGCCAGTACCCCCGGAGACGCTGGTCACCTGGGTCTTTAATGAGGGTACTTTTGTACCGGCAGCACGTATTGCCGGTAATGAGCAATATTCGGTGATCACAGACCATCTTGGCACGCCCTGTGAAGTGTATGATGCACGGGGTGAGAGAGTCTGGAACTGTGAGCTGGACGTTTATGGCAATGTACGCCGGCTCACAGGAGACAAACAGCTGATACCATTCCGTTACCAGGGGCAGTATGATGATGCGGAGACCGGCTTGTATTATAACCGCTTCAGGTACTATAGTCCGGAAGAAGGGGGGTATATTAGTCAGGACCCCTCCGGATTAAACGGTGGTATGCGTCTGTATGGGTACGTGAATACTACCGATTATGTAGACCCGATGGGACTGATACCCGTGCCGCCACAGGGACCAGTTACACCACTAAAATCGCCGCCTACAGATGCGATGATGCGTGCCCGGGCAGATGAACTGGCAGAAATGTACGGCAGTAGTAAAGGCTGGAAGACGGTAGCAGTCGCACATGCAATAGATCCTAAAACCGGTGACCATTTTCTGGTTATCTCAGCCAGTGATAACCATCTGAGGCCAGTGATCAGGGAGGATGCCATTGACGCCAGTAAAGGAGAGATGCGTGCACATGGCAAAGGGCATGCGGAGGTCACGGCCATTAACTTTGCAGAAGGAAAAGGACTTAAAGTAGAGTCGGTCGCTGCCAGCCGTCCAATCTGTGGTAATTGTGAGGACTTCATTAAAAAGAAAGGTGTCCGCCCTGCGAGCGATCTGAAATCGGCTTTAACGGGAGCGAGTACCTGTAAATAAATCATTAATAAATTTCACCATGCTGGAAAATTTGGAAGAAACACTGGAAGCATTAGGAGAACAGGACCTCTCCCGCTATGCACTTGCCAATGCAGAATCTTTATGGATCACTTTCCGTGATGTATACGAAAACGAGTTTGATGGAGATGCTGCGCTGATCAATAAACATCTTGATAGTGCCTGGGCACTGGTAGATGCAGAAGACAGAACTGAAGCAGCGGAGATGGAGGAGGAAGTGAAGTCTCAGATCCCTGATCTGGATGACTATGATGAGGTCTATGCAACGGAATGGCGTTCCGCACATGCATCCGCTGCACAGAATGCTGTGATCAGTGTGTGGCAGGCAATTGCGAGTCTGCATAGTGGCGAAGGCGTCCAGAATGCCATTGAAACAGCCTCTATCACAGAGAGTACGATCGACCTGCTCATCAATACCAGGCAAAGTATTGTAGAGGGCGACAGCTTCGACTACGATGATGAGTTTGTAGAGAACCATCAGATGATGCAGGATGAGCTGGCACGCCAACAGGAGAGCATCGATGCACTGCAGGGGGACGATAAGGACATCCGGAAGTTCGTGCGGCCGTTGTCGCTGGATGCACTTGGCAGCATCACACCGGAATAATAGCAGAGATCATATACCATAACCCGGTACGACGGTTAAAAGCATCTGCCTATGGCGGATGCTTTTTTTATTGGTATGTATACCTCGGGATATAAGCCTGGGCATGCTATTACCATCATGGATTCTTTTTTGTAATTATTCCTTCAAAACAATATGCGTTATGGAGGATAATATGAAAGCAGCAGTCAAGAAAGCTGATGGAACCTTTGAGATGAAAGAGGTTGATACTCCCAGGATCACGCAGCCTGACTGGGTAGTCGCACGCGTTAAGGTGGCGGGTATCTGTGGAACTGATCTGCGCCACTGGAAGAAAAATGAGGAAGGTCTTACCGGTAAGATCATGGGGCATGAGCTGGCTGGTGAAGTGGTAGAGGTGGGTAGTAATGTTAAGCATGTAAAGCCGGGAGACCGCGTCGTTATTGAAACCTTACTGGGTGATGAGACCTGCGAATGGTGCCGTGTGCAACAGTATAATGTATGTCCGCATCTGTACGAGGTACGGATGAAAACGATCTCCCAGGCGTTTGCTCAGTATGTGGCAGGTCCCGCGAAGAAGTTTTATAAATTACCCGACAATGTCAGTTATGAAGAGGCCACATTACTGGATACGTTTTCCGTGGCACTGCATGCCCTGAAATTAAGTGAGCAAAAGATCAATGATAAAGTTGCCATTATCGGCGCGGGACCTATCGGACTGGGGCAGCTACAGCTGGCGAAGCTCGCGGGTGCAGACGTGATCATTACGGACGTGATCGATACCTCCCTGGAATTGGCGAAAGCATTAGGTGCGGATGCTGTTGTCAATACAAAAACAATGGATGGGTATAAGGAGGTAATGGCGTTTACAGGTGGCAGGGGAGCGGATGTTACCTTCGAATGTGCCGGTGGTCCTTCTATGCCTGTCACCTTACCACAGGCCGTTTCATTCACCAGGAGAGGAGGCAGGGTGGTGATCGTCGGTGGTTTCGATCCGGGTATTACCACAATAGGACTGGAATGGCAGCGTATCCAGATGTCTGAGATCCAGCTGATACCAAGTGCAAGTTATGCATTCTGGGACATCTATCCGGAGATGCAGATCTGCCTTGACCTGCTGGCGAAGGGGCAGATGAATGCAAAAAAAATGATCACACATACTTTCCCTATTGAACAGATCAATCAGGCATTTGAAGTAGCACAGGACAAAGAGAAGACCCACGCCGTGTTTGTTGCACTTACTGTATGATCATCAATTATCATAGGCATGTGTGTATCAGCGCCAACAACGCTGTATCCAAATGACCGCATAAGTGCGATATAGATAAGGATGGTACAAGGGAAAATTCCGGGAACATAATTTGCCACAGTTAAGGAAACCTTGTTTGTGATATGTCGGGAGCTATCTCAATATGGTCGGCTACAGCTGTAGATCAGTTAGGTATATTACTCACCGATCCGGTGTATAAAGTGACTATTCATGAGTTTGAGTTTTCGGTCTGTAAACAGGAAAATGCAGTATGGATCGTCGTGACAGGACCCGAGCAGGTGAAACTGATCTTCCGTACTGCCTATGCGCCGGATGGACTGGAAGTCACGCATAGCGAAAAGGTGAATGGTGGGTTCAGTCTCGACATCAAAGCCGGCATAGGTATATTTTCTGTGGCTGTCACATTTCCTGAGGAAGGACGCCCGCTATTACATTATACAGTAACATTTAAGCCCACGCAGGAGTTCTTCATACCCTACTGGCCAAAAGATATCGTGGTACCTGATGCAGCTGGTGAGGTTTATCTAAGTCAGATCGGTTTACGCTCAGGGTTCGTATATGCTGGTTTGAAAGCGCCCCGGGGCGGATCTTTTCTTTACATGCAGAACCTGTCTGCACTCTCAGACTATTGCGAATTAACAAAGACATCTGTTGGTGGAACAGTAAGCGGAGAGTGGCCTGAGATGGGCTTCTCACTACCTGCTGCTACAGAACATCCTTTGCCGGCAGACAGAGCGATCGTGATTTCAGACGCATGGGTGTCATTCAGCAAATATCTGCCTAAAGATCAGTTTGAGATTGCTAAACAATTTCTCTCGCACCTCGGATCAATATATCTGTATGTATCTAAGCCAAACGTACAGTATAATAACTATCCGGACATATTATCAGAGGCATTACATGATCTCGGATGTGATAAATGCTGGACACATCATGACGGCCATTCCTATCTGAAGGCATATGTGGGAGATAATGAAACACCTCCTGAAATTATGGTACAGCTGGCCGTATTGCTGCCTGTTCTCGATTATATACAGTGGAGTGGACAAAAGGTGTCGATCATGGACCGTATCCGGGACAATCTGGGCACATTCTGGAATGATGACCTGAAGACGATCATGCGCTGGTTGCCATCTCTTGAACACAAGCTTGACGAGTGTGAACCTCAAAAGACGCCACGTGTGATGGATTCATGGTACCTGTATCATCCGCTACTGAATTTATCGAGGCTGGCACTTGCAGGGGACAAAACTGCAGAAAAACTATTTATCAATTCACTTGGTTTCGCTATTCACGTAGCCCATCATTTTAACTATCGCTGGCCTGTATTTTATAACATGGAAACCCTGGAGGTGATCAGGGAGGAAACAGCCCCCGGAAAGGGGGGGGAAAAAGATGTGGCAGGGATATACACGCTTGTTATGTTGCAGGCCTGGGAACTCACCGGGGATGAGCAATATCTCGAAGAAGCCAGATCAGCTGCAACTACGCTCCGCGATTATGGGTTCCATATTTTCTACCAGGCGAATAATACTGCTTTTTCTGCTGGTGCGATGCTGCGCTTGTTTAAAGCAACAAAGGATGATCTGTACCTGGATCTTGCGTATCTGTGCATCGCTAATCTGTTTAAAAATATGGCCTTGTGGCAGGGTGAATATGGATACTGGAAGCACTTCCCGCTGTTCTTTGCATTATTCCCGCTCGACGACGCTCCTTATACAGCTGTGTATGAGGAACAGGAAGGATTTGCAGCCATACATGATTTTTTAAAACATGCACAGGGACTTGAATTGTTACCATGTGTGAATTTGTTGCTCGCGGAGTTTATTAAATATGCGGTGTCAAGATCCGTGTTCTATTATCCTCCTATGTTGCCGGACAAGATGCTCGCCAAGGAGGCAAAGACAGGGCACCTGGACCGGCACTTATGGATCGCGTTAGAAGATGTTCGTGATGGCTGGGAGCAGTCAGGTAGTGTAGGACAGGAAGTGTATGGCGCTGGACTCGCATTTGGCATCCTGCCCCGCCATGCCATACGATTAAAGAATGAATCGTTCATGATCTTCATAGACTATCCAGTTGCCGGTCAGCTGCAGGAAGGGAGGTCGCTTCATTTCAGGATACTGGGACATAAACTGCTGACCTGTAATATCCATGTTATTACAGCGAATGGTGAACTGTTACCAGCAGTAAATGTTCGCGCAGCAGAACAGGAAATAACAGCAGTTTCCCCTGGTAAATACATATTAAATGGTGATCAGCAGGTGACCATCACCTGGTAATAAAATTATACATTATGGAATCTACAGTAAACGAATATAGCAGTATGTTGCCTGTTTCCATTCATGGCAAGTCAGTTATTATCACGGGTGGCACTACCGGTATCGGGCGGGCTACGGCTGTCCTGATGGCTTTTCAGGGAGCCAATGTACTGATAGTCGGAGAAGATCCGGCCCATTTACAGGACACGATAAACAGCGTGCAGCATGAGCAGCTGGGTGGTAGTCTGACTGGGCTTACAGCGGACCTGGCGACAGAGGAGGGCGTCCAGCGATTATTCTCTGCAGCGGATAAACAGTTCGATAAGCTGGACGTATTTGTTAACAACGCCGCATTGGCTTATCAGGGTGTGGAAAGTGGCAATTACCAGGAATGGCAGAAGGTCATTAATACGAACCTCCTGGGCTACATCGCCTGTACACGGCATGCAGTGGAACGCATGAAGAAGCACCAGGAAGGACACATCGTGAATATCGGCTCAATGAGTGCAGATGTGCGTGAAAAGGACAGCTCCATCTATGTGGCTACCAAATCAGGCATACAGGGCTTTTCAGAAAGCCTGCGAAAGGAAGTGAATGAAGCGGGTATCAAGGTATCGCTGATCGAACCCGGTGCTGTTGGAACTGACATGCAGCCGGTCAGTCTGGAAGACCAGCGTAAAAAGGAAGAAAAATTAGAAATGCTGAAAGCAGAAGATATTGCTGCTGCCGTACTGTATATCGTTTCTCAACCCAAACGCTGCGATGTCGTAGATCTTAAAATAAGACCACATCTGCAGCTGATATAGTTAATAGAAAAGCTACACTGATTTATTCAATTTATCAATTTACTGTTCATGAAACATCTTAAATTTTTCCTCGCGGCAGGACTGACATTGTCTGCGCTCAGTTTTAATGCCTGTTCTGATGATGATGACGATGATAATCCATTGGTCACAAAAGAAGACAGAAATTTCATGACTGAAGCCGCCTATGGCAACTGGAGTGAAGTCGATATGGGTAAACTTGCAGACTCTCTTTCTAATGACGGGGGCGTAAAAATGTTCGGTCAGCACATGCAGGAGGACCATTCCAAGGCACAGGACGAGTTAAAGGGAATTGCTGATGGCTTTGATGTGGATCTGCCCGCTGCGCCTGACAGTGTTCACTTTGCTGCAAGGTTGTCAATGAAAGGCCTGCCTCCCGCTGCATTCGATACCGCCTATATAAAAGGACAGGTAAAGGACCATGAGAAAACGATCGCATTATTTGAGAATGCGGCCGCCAATGCCAACCGCCAGCAATTGCGGGACTACGCTAACAAGCATCTTCCTACCATTAAAATGCACAAGGAAATGGCCGACACAATGCTGGTCAGGCTGCTTGCCAGATAAATTGCTAAAAAATTTAGTATTATGTCTGATTTTAGTACCTTCGCTATCATGACACTGTTTGAGGATATTGACCTGTTTGATGAAGGAAGGAAACGGTTTACGGATTATCAGCTGCCGGATACGGAACTGAAGCTGTGGGAGCGGTTTTTTGAGAAGAAGGCTTCAGATGACTATTTTAAAGCGCTCAAAGCTGTCACTCCCTGGCAACAACGTACCCGCAAGATGTATGATAAGATCCTTCCTGATCCCCGCCTGACTGCCTTTTACGGCGGGCAGAACGGGCTGGAATGGACGCCCATGCTGCTGGATATAAAAGCAGCGGTAGAGATGGCATGTGGTATTACATTTAACCGGGTATTGTTGAATTATTACCGGGATGGTAATGACTCGGTATCCTGGCATAGCGATAACCCTTCTTCCAGCGGCCAGCATCATGCGATTGCCTCTGTGACCTTCGGGGAAACCCGTTTATTCAAGGTGAGGCATAAAGAGCGGAGGGATATATTACCACTTGATATTCCGCTGACGCATGGCAGTTTTCTGCTGATGGGAGAGACGATGCAGGCCTATTATGAGCATCATGTACCGAAGACGTCAAGAGAAGTGGGTGGTAGAATTAACCTGACATTCCGTATATCGGATACGGTGGAGAATACGAACTATGTGACATGAGAATTGATTGTAATTTCAGATAATCAAGGTGGCCATTGGTCACCTTTTTTCGTATCACCATAGCCAAACCCTTGCCTGTCAGGTAATTCTAAAAAAAGAGGCAGTGAAAAACACGTTGAATTAAAATAAACATAACTTTGAGTTAATAATGAATCTCCCAAAAGCGCCTTATACTTGCACCCGATTTGAAAACGATGCTGACTTATGGGGGATTTCTATACAAGCGATACAACAATTTTGATGCAACCGATGTTAAGCAAACATTGGTTAGCCAAAGAGCGATATTTTACAGGGGTAGCATTCCAGGAGACTATCAACCGGTCCACGTTGCGGGGTTTTGATGTATAAGACTATACAACTATGAGTGTCAATGACCGTCAGGTCGTTATTATTTAATACTTCTTTATTACATAAAGTATAATTGTAGATTGCATGAACAAGCAGTTTCTTTTAATGGTAGCGGTATGGCTTTCGGCCGTAAGCCCTTCCATGGCCAATGCGGCAGGTCATTTTGTATATGATCAGGTGACCCGCCAGGAACCAATCAGGGGAGTGGTGCTCGGTAGCGACGGTACGCCGATTCCAGGTGCTTCTGTAAAATCGCTGACTTCTAACAAGGGGACAACGACCAATGAGCGGGGAGAATTTACCCTGCAGGCAGCAGCAGGAGATAAACTGGTTATCACCTTTATCGGTTACACCCGTCAGGAAGTGACCGCTACCAGCACTCCTATGCGTATCACTTTGACCGGTAGCAACAGCCAGCTGGGTGAAGTAGTGGTAGTAGGTTATGGTAGCCAGACAAAAGCTGACGTAACGGGTGCGCTGACCCAGCTGAAAGCTGATAATATTAAACAGGGCGTAACTGTTTCTGTCGATAACATGCTGCAGGGTAAAGTATCAGGTGTACGTATCGCGCAATCCAGCGGTGAACCAGGCGCCGGTGTGGATGTGTTCATCCGTGGCGTGGGCTCTATCCGTAGTGGTAGTACGCCGCTCTTCGTAGTGGACGGTATTCCCTTAAGTAATGATAACGTAAGTGCAGGTGGTACTGACTTCGGTCTGGGTTCTTCTGAGCCTAAAAACCCGCTGAACTTCCTGAACACCAGTGATATTGAAACCATCACCGTACTGAAAGACGCTTCTGCAGCGGCTATCTATGGTGCAAGAGGTTCCAACGGTGTAGTGCTGATCACTACCAAACGTGGTAGCAAAGGCGCTTCCACATTGACTTATGACACTTACCTGGGTACTTCCAAGGTGATCAAAAAACTGGACGTACTGAATGCTGATGAATATCGCAAAGCGATCAAGGACCCGGCATATGACCACGGTAGTAACACGGACTGGCAGGACGTGATCTATCGTAATGCTTTTGTACAGAACCACAACCTGTCATTTGCGAAAACAACCAACACGGGTAGCTACATGGCGTCCCTGTCTCACATGGACCAGGATGGTATCGTTGAAACAAGTTCCTTCAAAAGAACCACGGCAAGGCTGAATGCAGAAGAGTCTTTCTTTGATGACAGACGCCTGGTGGTGAAAGTGAACCTGACTGCCAGTAATATCGACGAAACCGGTATCCCTAACGGTAATACTGCCGGTTCTGATGGTCAGCTGATCATTCACGCACTGATGGCAAATCCTACCCGTTCAGTATTTGATTCACTGGGTAACTATACCAACTTCAACATGAATGCTCACTATAACCCGGCTTATCTGCTGAGCATTTATAAGGATAAGACCAATACCTTCCGTGTGCTGGGTAACGTTGAAGCGGCCTTCAGACTGGCGAAAGGTTTGAACTATCGCTTAAACTATGGTATTGATAAATCCAATTCTGAGCGTAACTCCACTATCTGGCCAAATATTACGGACAGAACTCCACTGGGTGCTTACGTACAGAATAACCTGCAGTCATATACCACACTGCTCGACCAATACCTGACCTATAACAAATCATTCAACAAGCACTCACTGGAACTACTGGGTGGTTTCTCCTATCAGCAGTTTAAATTCGCTGGTACGGCCTTCGGTATGCAGAATATCGCTAAACAGGGACAGGGTGTTGATCCTGAATACAACCCTGGTTACGCCGGTACGCCGATCGTTCCAAGTGGTTTCGCACAGGAGAATGAATTACAGTCTTACTTCGGTCGTGTAAATTATAACTACGATAACCGTTACCTGGTAACCGCTTCCCTTCGTGCAGATGGTTCCACCCGTTTCGGTGAAAGCAAAAAATATGGTTACTTCCCATCCTTCGCTTTAGGCTGGACGCTGTCCCAGGAGGGTTTCATGAAAGATATCAGCGCTATTCAGAACTTAAAACTGAGAGCCAGCTGGGGGCAGACCGGTAACCAGGAAGTACCTAACAAGATCACCCAGGCGAGCTACTCACTGGCTACAACAGCGGGTTATTACCTGAACGATGATATGAAGATCGTGAACGGAGTACTCGTTAACCGTACCGCTAACCCGAACCTGAAATGGGAAATGGTGGAACAGTATAACATCGGTGTGGACTTCGACCTGTTTAAAGGTAAATTATATGGTTCACTGGAGTACTATAATAAGACGACCAAAGACCCTATCCTGAACATTCCTTCTGGTCCGCTGAGCCCGACCACTACCGTTTGGAAGAACGTAGACGCGAGCATCGTGAACAAAGGTTTCGAGTTCATGCTGGGTACTACCCTGATCCGTACCAAAGACTTCACCTGGTCACTGGATGTGAACGGTTCTACTGTGGCGAATACTATCAAAGACCTGCCGGTTTCTGAACTGTATTCCGGTAGCATCTCCGGCCCTGGTCTCTCTGGCGTAAACGCTAACATCTATAAGAATGGCTACGAAGCAGGTTCATTCTTCATGCTGAAACACCTGGGTTATGATAAGGATGGTAAAGATATCTTCCAGGACAGGAACAACGATGGCGTTATCAACGCTGCTGACCGCCAGATCTTCGAAGGTGCTATTCCTAACTTTAACTTCGGTCTGAACAGCCAGCTGCGCTACAAGAAATTCGACCTGGCACTGGCCGTGATCGGACAAACTGGTGGCTACCTGGTAAACAATACTGCACTGGACCTGAACATCAACAGCCTTGCATCTGACCGCAACGTACTGAGAAAATTCTATGAAGCAGGTGCAAATCCAGCTAACTCTGTGCAGTTGTCTACACTCTACCTCGAGAAATCTGACTTCGTACGTTTAAGCAGCCTGCGCCTCGGTTATACATTCCAGTTTGATCGCCTCGCATGGTTAAAATCAGCTAATCTTTATGTAAGTGGTTCAAACCTGCTCACCCTCACCGGTTACTCTGGTTATGATCCGCTGGTGAACACTACCAAAACTGTTGGTGGTAACCAGTCCCTGGGTATCGATTACACCACTTATCCGGCTGCAAAAGCATTCCTGGTAGGTGCAACTGTTAAATTTTAAGCGATAAGAATCCGATCATGAAAAAGAAATCATTCAAAATATATAAATACGCCTGTATCGCACTGACCGCCGCAATGGTAGGTGTAGGTTGTACCGACCTGAAAGAGCAGGTGATCGACGAGGTACTGGGTTCCAATAACTCTAATCCTGAAAACGCGCTGGCAGCCGCATACGGCCAGATGGGCGATGCAACGTTCGTTGACCACGGTAACGTATTCGCTTTACAGGAATATTCTACCGACGAAGCTATCCTGCCTACCCGTGGTAGTGACTGGGGGGATGGTGGTGTATGGCGTGCTATACACGAATTTACCTGGGCACCGGATAACTCTGTAGTGAACAATACCTGGAACAACCTGAATGCAGGTATTACCAAGTCCCTGACTGCTATCGGTACTATTGAGAGCAGACCAGACTTCACCAACAAGAAGCTGTTCCTGGCAGAAGCAAAAGCGATGCTGGCCTTCTATACGTTCCATACACTGGACCTGTACGGACAGGCTCCTTACCGTGATCCGTCAAACGTGAATGCGCCGGTAACGGTTAGAAAAGCAGCTACTGCTATCGATGAGCTGATCAAAGAAGTAGAAGCCCTGGTGCCTGATCTGGCTAACCTGAAAGAACAGGGCACGCACAATGGTCGTTTCACCAAACAGGCCGCTTATGCGCTGCTGGCTGACATGTACCTGAACCGTGCGGTATTCAAAGATCGCTACGCTGCTACCTTCAATTTTAAAGAAGCGGCTGTAAGCGGCACCGGTACTGATATGGACAAAGTGATTGAATACACTTCCCTGCTGATTAATAATAATCAGTTCTCCCTGGAAAGTAACTATTTCAAGAACTTTGATATGGATAACGCTGGTCGTCCTGAGCTGATCTTTGTAGTGACGCAGATCAAGAATACACTCCGTAACAGCGATAACGACTTCGCTTATATGTCTATGGAGAGAAACCAGAAGCCTTCTCCTAGTAACAGGGGAACCAATGCTTCCTGTATCACTCCCCAGTTTTACGATACATGGGACGGTAACCATGACGATCCGCGTTTCTCCCGTCACTACAGATATTCAGACGGTACATGGTTCATGAACGATGGTACTGACGTTAGCGTACCTGCTACCAGCATCGTACCTAACAGTGCACAGTTACCATGGTTCCACTTTAACCGCGGCTTGCAGGTAGGTCAGCAGTATGGTCCTAAACTGGTATCAAATACTGCGTTCGAAATGACCGCCGATGGTCGTATCAAGGTAAGTAAACTTTTCTGCGAAAAGAATACTACTTTGGCGATGGACTTCACACCGGCACTGGTGTTTGACAATCCTGCACAGGCTATCTTCACACAGGCACAGATCAACCAGGGTGTTCGTTGTTTCAAATTTGAATTCGATCCGGAAAGAGATAACGGTTCCAGCAATGTTGACATTCCGTTATACCGTCTGGGTGGTATCTACTGTATGAGAGCAGAAGCTTACTTCCGTAACGGTCAGACTGCCCTGGCACTGGCTGATGTAAATAAACTGCGTACCAGCAGAACCCGTGAAGAGCTGTATGCCAGCGCTCCTGGTAAGGAACTGACTGCCCTGACTGAACAGTCACTGTATAATGAAACCGGTTTCGAAATGTACTGGGAAATGTACAGAAGGAAGGCGGCTATCCGTTTCGGTAAGTTCGACCTGGCAGGTACTGCAAAGAAAGCATCTGAACCTTACAGAAGAATATTTCCGATCCCACAGTCTGCGATGGATGCTTCCAAGACATTCACGCAGAATGATAAATACTGATCACGTTTTTCTTTTAACACACACTGAGAACAAAGGCCCGTCATTGTATGGCGGGCTTTTTCTTTTTTATTAATATTAGTCCTCTAAAATATACTTATGGACGCCCAGTCACCCCGGCCTACATCATTCACCGCTGCAGCAGTGCTTGCCCAACTAGACCAATGTGCTGCAGGTTTTTTAAAACTATATGACATTCACGGCTGATAGCGATGAAGGACCTACCTTAAAAACAAAGCCCACCCTTTTGGTGAGCCTTATTTATTCATCCTGATCGTCTATCCTTTCTTTAATTCCAACCGCCACCCAGTGCCTGGTAGATATCCACCAGTGCATTCATCTGCGCTTTCTGTGTCTCTATCAGTTCAAACTTAGATTCGAGTGCATCACGTTGTGTCAGCAGTACTTCCATATAATCAGCCCTGGCCGATTTGAACAGGTCATTAGAGATATTGATCGACTGCGACAATGCAGCTACCTGCGCTGATTTCAATGTATAACTCTGTTGCAGGTTCTGGATCTTTGACAGGATATTCGCTACTTCCACGTACGCGTTTAGTATACTGCGTTCGTAGTTGTATGCCGCCTGTACCTGTTTGGCACTGGCGCTGGCATATTCCGCTTTGATCGCGTTCCTGTTCACCAGCGGGGCTATCAGGTCTCCGCCGATAGAATACAACAACGACGAGGGTGTTTTAAACAGGTAGCCTGGATTAAATGCCTCATATCCGAAGGCGGCGGAGATACCCAGCGATGGATAAAACCGGGCTTTCGCTACCTTGATATCGAGTCTGGCAGCCGTGAGTTCCAGTTCCGCCCGTTTAATATCAGGCCGGTTGGTCAGCAGTTGCGAAGGCATACCTGGTTTGATCGCCGCCGGCATAGAGGTACCGAAGCTGTCTGCATTCCTGGCAATAGGTTGCGGATAACGGCCTAACAGGAAGTTGATCCTGTTCTCCGTCTCTGTGATCTGCTGCTGGATATCATACTGCAGGCTCTTCGTCTTTAACACTTCCGCTTCAAATTTCCTCACAGCCAGTTCCGTCACACGCGTCGCTTCCTTCTGGATCTTCACGATCTCCAGCGCATTCGTTTGAATATCGATATTTTGTTTGACGATGCGCAGCTGATTATCGAGTGCCAGTAACTCATAGTAGGAATTAGCGATTTCCGCAATCAGACTGGTCACCATAAAGTTCCTGCCTTCCACAGTAGCCAGATACCTTGTAACAGCCGCTTTCGTCGCATTATGCAGCTTATGCCAGATGTCTATCTCCCATGTGGCATAGGCAGCCACGAGGTAGTTGGGCAATGGATCAGGCATCTCTTTGCCCGGTTTGATCTCCGTAGTGGCATCGCCTGCTCCCTGGCTGGTATAACGTCCTACTTTTTCTACATCAGCCGCTCCCTTAATGCCAACAAATGGCAGATATTCGCCTTTTCTGGCCCTTATCTCGTTCTGGCTGATACTTATCTCCTGTAAGGTGATGTTCAGCTCCTGATTGTGCTGTAATGCCGTATCGATCAGATCGCGCAGCATAGGATCGGTGAAGTACTCTCTCCATCTGATCTTCGCCGTATTTGTGCTATCACCGGTGGTGTTGCCATAACCCGCAGGTGTGTTTGTATTTTCCTTTTTCTCTACCGTTTTGGGAACGCTGCATGCGGTAAAACCCAGTGCAATACAGCCGCCTATGATGTATTTGTATCGCTTTCCTTTAAACATTGTGCTCAATTTCTTCAGTGAGAGGAAGTTCTTCTTCATGTTTTACCAGCTGGTGTTTCTCCGCAATTTTACCGAAGAAGTAATACAGTCCGGGTACCAGTACCACCCCGAAGATCGTTCCGAATAGCATACCGCCGGCGGCAGCTGTACCGATCGTACGGTTACCGATCGCACCCGGACCGGTTGCGAATACCAGTGGTATCAAACCCGCAATAAAGGCGAAGGATGTCATCAGAATGGGACGAAAACGCGCCTTGGCACCTTCCACCGCCGAGCGGAATACGGACTCGCCTGACTGGTGTTTCTGTACGGCAAATTCCACGATCAATACGGCATTCTTACCCAGCAGACCAATCAGCATGACCATACCTACCTGCGCATAGATATTGTTTTCCAGTCCCAGTAATTTCAGGAAGAGGAACGCGCCAAACACACCTGCCGGCAGTGATAACACGACCGCCAGCGGCAACATGAAACTTTCATATTGCGAAGCAAGGATCATATACACGAACGCAAGACAGATCAGGAAGATAAAGATGGCCTCATTACCACGGCCTACCTCATCTTTCGTCATACCGCCCCAGTCAATGTCGTATCCTCTTGGTAAGGTCTGTGCCGCTACTTCCTGGATCGCCCTGATCGCATCGCCACTACTGTAACCCACTGCAGGAGAACCTTTGATCGCCGAAGATGTGAACATGTTATACCGCGTGATCTCATTCAGTCCATAGACCTTTTCCATCGACATAAATGTAGACAGCGGCACCATTTCCTCCCGGTCATTCTTCACATAGAGTTTCATAATGTCGTCAGGATTAGACCGGTATTGCGGACCTGCCTGTACCATCACCTTATACAAACGGCCATAACGGATAAAGCTCGTCTCGTAGTTACTACCGATCAGTGTGGACAGTGTTTGCATGGCGTTAGCGATGGTCACACCTTTTTGTTGTGCGATAGCATTGTCAATGTGCAGCACAAATTGCGGGTAGCTGGCACTGTAGAAGGTAAAGAGAGCGGTCAGTTCCCTGCGTTTTCTTAATGCATTCACAAAGTCATTGTTCACCTTCTCCATCTTCTTATAATCGTTGCTACCTGTCTTATCCAGCAGGCGTAGGTCAAAACCGCCCGCCGCACCATAACCGGGAACAGCTGGTGGCTGGAAAAATTCCACAACGGCTCCGGGGATGTCTTTAGCTTTCTCTTCCAGTTCACGTATGATCTCTTCAGCAGATTGTTTACGCTCTTCCCAGCTTTTCAGGTTGATCAGACAGGTGCCCGAGTTGGAGCCGGTGCCTTCCGTCAATATCTCATAACCTGCCAGCGAGGAAACTGACTGTACACCGTCTATTTTCTCCGCTATTTTCTGTAATCTGTTTGAGATCTCATTCGTCCTTTCCAGTGAAGAACCCGGAGGCGCCTGTATCACGGCATAGATCATACCCTGATCTTCCGCGGGAATAAAGCCCGGCGGCACCGTGCCGCTGATAAACCAGGTGGCCGCACAGAACGCGATCAGCGTACCAAAGGTGATCACGCGGCGGTTCACGATCTTCTTTAACAGGTTAGTATACCTTCCTGTCAGCCGGTCGAAACGGTTGTTAAACCAGTCCAGGAACCTGTTGATTGGCGTCTTTTTTCTCGCCTGACCATGTGTGTTCTTCAGCATCATGATACACAGGGCCGGCGTCAGCGTTAATGCGATCACACCGGAAAGTACGATAGCCGTTGCCATAGTGATAGAGAACTGTCTGTAGAAGATCCCTACCGGACCAGACATGAACGCCACCGGAATGAACACTGCTGCCATTACCAGCGTAATAGCGATGATCGCTCCGCTGATCTCATGTACGACGTGTTTGGTAGCCATGTAAGGCGAAAGGTGTTGCTCCGCCATCTTGGCGTGTACAGCCTCTATCACCACAATAGCATTATCTACCACAATACCGATGGAGAGTACAAGCGCGAAGAGCGTGATCAGGTTGAGCGTCAGTCCGAAGAACTGCATGAACATAAATGTACCCACCAGCGATACCGGTACTGCCAGCGCAGGGATCAGGGTAGATCGCCAGTCACCCAGGAACAGGAATACCACAATACCTACCAGCACGAATGCCTCACCCAGGGTATGTAACACTTTCTCTATAGAGGCATCCAGGAATTTAGATACGTCGTAGCTGATCTCGTAGTCCATACCCTGCGGGAATGACCGCGACTTGATCTGCTCCAGTTTTTCTTTTACTTCCTTGATAACCTGGCTCGCATTACTACCATAGTATTGTTTCAATACGATCGCGGCAGAAGGACGGCCGTTCAGATTGGAATAGATATCATAGAATAAACTGCCGAATTCAATATCCGCCACATCTTTCAGGTGCAGCAGTTCCCCGTCGGGATTAGCCCGGAGGATAATATTTTCATACTCCTCCTTTGTACTGAACCTACCCGGGTACTTTAACACATATTCAAAAGCCTGCGAACGTTTACCGGAGCTTTCCCCCGTTTTACCCGGAGAGGCTTCAAGGCTCTGTTCATTGAGCGCTTTCATAACCTCTTCTGATGAGATCTTATAGGCCAGCATTCTGTCCGGTTTCAGCCAGATACGCATGGAATACTCGCGGGTACCCAGGATACGTGCACTACCAATACCCTTCAGACGTGACAGTTCAGGTAAGATATTTATATCTGCATAATTATAAAGGAACCGTTCATCTGTATGTTCATCTTTACTGTACAGGTTCACATACATCAGCATCGCCGGTTGTTCAAGGCTGGTCAGCAACCCTTCGCGGATCACCAGTGGTGGCAGCTTGTTGATCACTTTGGCGATGCGGTTCTGCACGTTCAGTGCGGCCTGGTTAGGATCTGTACCCAGGTCAAAGACCACCTGGATATTCGCTTCACCGGTGTTGGTCGCATCGGACGTCATATATTTCATGCCGGGTACCCCGTTTATAGCTCTTTCCAATGGGATGATCACGGTCTTCACCAGCAGTTCACCATTGGCGCCGGGGTATTCGGCGGTTACTTTTACGGTAGGGGGAGAGATCGCGGGGAACTGTGTCACCGGGAGACTCATAATGCCCAATACCCCCAGCAGCACTATAATGAGTGAGAGCATTATAGAGAGGACGGGCCTTTTAATAATATTACTGAACATGTTGCCTGTTTTTTAATGGTTACACTATTCTGCTTTCAACCTGAGGTGTGTGATGACAGTTGCCGGGTCCTGATATTGATAAGTGATCTTATCATTGTCCTTGACCTTTTGTACACCTTCCAGCAGTATCCTGTCATTCTCTGTCAAACCACTCTTCACCACGAAGAGGTCCGGCATCTGTGCCTCAATAGCGATCTCCCTTGATTTTAACACATTGTTCTTATCAACTACGAACACATATTTTTTGTCCTGGATCTCGTAGGTCGCCTTCTGTGGAATGACCATGGCATTCTTCAGCGCAACGGTCATCAGCACTTTACCGGTCTCACCATGTTTCAGCAGTTTATCCGGATTAGGGAATTTCGCTCTGAAGGCGATGTTACCTGTTTCGTTATTGAACTCACTTTCTATTGTTTCAACAATCCCCGGATATTTGAATAGCTGATTATTGGCTTCCAGCAGTTGTACTTTTGTTTTTTCTCCGTTCTGTTCACTGTTCTTATAGTCAAGATATTCCGGCTCGGAGACGTTGTAATAAGCGAACATCTCACTGTTATCGCTTAGGGTAGTGAGGAGTTCACCTTCTTCGATCAGGCTGCCGAGTTTCAATGGCAGTCGGTCAATATAACCATCAAACGGCGCTTTGATATCCGTAAATGCCAGGTGTACCTTGGCGAGGGAAAGTTCTGCATTTGCCTTTTCCAGTTTGGCTTTGGCCAATGCCAGCTCATTAGGCGAGACGACGTTCCTGTTAAACAGCGCCTGTGTATTCTGTAGTTCGATCTCCGTTGCTTTTGCCTCTGCCTGCGCTTTCAGCATTTCGGATTCATAGATCTTCGGCATGATCTTAAACAGCGATTGTCCTTTTCTTACGAATTGTCCTTCATCTGTCAGGATGCTTTCCAGGTATCCTTTTTCCTGTGCCCTGATCTCAATATTACGTATTGAGCGGATCTGCGAGACGTATTCCTTCATAACGGAGGTGTCCATTTTTATCGGACTGGTCACAAAGAATTTACTCTCGCCTTCTTTTTCTTCTGCGTGTGTAGATTTACAGCTGGTATGGCACAGCATGGCCCACAAGCCCGTAAGCATGACAATTCTTTTCATAGTAATTGCTTTTCAGCGCGGTATATTATTTCGGATAATTTGTTTTAAGTGATGTGTATTGACAATACACGGCCATGTATCTGATAGCAAACGCTATCGGATAACTGCATGAAATAAATAAAGCAGGAAGGACCGGACTGTTGTAGTATACAGCCGGGAGCGTCAGATCAGATCCTGATCACCAGGTACATGATGTAGCGGTCAGCAGGCAGATAGGATAGGAGCTTATTATAAGCTAAGCCGGGTCTAAAATGACGGGAGAAATAATCAGTAAGGTCGTTGGAGAAGAAAGCAGTAAGGTAACGGGGTATTTCGAGAGTCTTTTTGAAGGCGGTCAGATCGTCGTCTTCTTCATTATCAGCGGCAAATATTTTTATGTAGTTCTTCTTCGGTTTGCCGGGTGCATGTAACCTGCTATAAACCGTATGCCGTGATGAAGAAGTGGTCAGCTGCTGACAGGCCGGATTATCCACCGCCTTTGCCAGTATAGCACCTGTCGTATCGCCGCTCAGGTGAGCATGCGACTGGTGATATACGCCTAGCAGAAGAAAAAACAGCGTTATAAAAAATCCGTTGATCCACTTTCTCATCAGATGCTAAAATTATATAAAGTTGGTTATATAGACAAGTCCGGATTACATAAACGGAAAAAAGTGTGGTTATAAGTAGTAATAGTAAGCGTTAATATGTGTAGCAATGACAGTTGATCACTTTGGCTGATATGGGGGAATAATAGTATGGAAATCAGGAGAAAGGGATGGATCAGGTAGCATGCATATAAAGCGCAACGGCGGCCACATGATATATCCGCGGCCGCCGTTCAGTTTTATGATTTACGATCAGTTATCTCATGATGCTCTTCACCTCCTGGATAAAGCGTTCAATCTTCCGTGTATTCCGGAAGGTAGACAGCTGCATGGCTCTTTCTTTCTTGTCTCCCGGTTTATAGAAATGGATGTTTACCTCTGTACCGGAATAAATACCATTATAGGTTCTGCGTACGGTCTGGAAAGTAACAAAGTGTTCAAATGCAAATTGATAGTTACCCAGTCTGATAGGGCTCTTTCTTTCAATCATGCGGGTGCCTGTATTAAAAGTCACCTTTGTAAAGGCACCGGAAATAAGTAAGATGCCGAATATGATCGCGCCGACGGTCAGGCACAGCTTACCTATTATATTCACGTCGTGTATCCAGGCGAAAGCCGTGCTTTCATGTATACCAAATGCCAGCAGGGCGATACCTGAGCAGCATAAACCTATCCGCGATGATTTCAGCGTATAGATGCCGCCATCTGATACAAAATACTGGTAGTCGGTGATCATCTCTGTTTTTTCCTGTGGTAATGGATCTGCTGCATCCAGGAACTGATGGATCAGTGGGATGACTTCATTACTGAAGGCGACGGCATTAGTATCGGTATCTTTCCCGTAGCCGGATGATAGATTGATGCCCCTGCCATATTTATTGGCTTTGGTGAACATGGCGAAATTAAAGGAGCCCATCGACGTGATAATATTGACGCCCTGTAGTTTATCAAAAGGAATACTTCTGACAGGAATAATGCCAAACAGCATTTTCTTCATCCTGTTATTCGTACGGTCGAAGAGGATATATGTAAATCCTCCCATGATGAACAATGCCAGTGCGAAAAAAAGAAAGGAGGCAACGGGTAGGGTACCAATGACATTTTGCTCGCCTATGCTGCGGAAAGCAATAATAATTCCGGCGAAAACAACGGCCAGTGCACCGCCTAAAATAAAAAATGATCTGTAGGGATAGATAACGATCCTGTCGGATTCGATCTTCCATCGGGTTTTTGTTAAAGACATTACTGTATGGTTTAAACGAACATTCGTATAAAGATATTGCTATAATCTGAAAAAGCCAGTAGATACCGCCTGATTGCCATACATCGTATCCATCAGCCCATACCGTAGGACCGGTCCAGTTGCTTCATTTTGTCTGTATCCAGCCTTACTGTCAATAGCTCCCTGATCTGTAAATAGATGCTCTTTTTTACCCACTTATGCATCGTAACCAACGTATCGTCATCATCCCCCAGATGCTCGTAAAACGATACACCTGCGGCATTCTGTCCCAAAATGCCTGCAGTTTGTCCTAATTGCCCCACCCCTGACTAAAGCTTCGCCGGTACATTTGTAGTGTACTAAAAACAAAATGTTATGAGAAAGATTATTGTCTGTATGTTTCTGACGATGGATGGGGTATTGCAGGCCCCGGGCGGTCCGGAAGAAGATCCGTCCGGTCAGTTCGAATGGGGTGGATGGATGTTTCCTTACGGCGATGATCTGACTGATAAGAAGCTGGAGAAGATCATGTCAGGTCCTTTTGACCTGCTACTGGGGCGTCGTACATATGATATATTCGCCGGATACTGGCCGGGTAGAGAAGATGCAATAGGACAGCTCTTTAACCGTATCTCGAAGTACGTGGTATCATCTCAGCAACTTGATTTAGCCTGGGCACATGCTAACCTGATCACGGGAGATGTGGTAGCCGGACTACAACAGCTGAAAGCACAGGATGGACCGGACCTGCTGGTGCATGGGAGCAGTGTGCTGGTGCAAACCCTGCTGGCCCACCAACTGATCGATGAACTACATACCTGGATCTGCCCGATCACACTGGGAAAGGGCAAGCAGCTTTTCCGGGAGGGCACACAGCCACAGCAATGGAAGCTGACAGATACCGTGGTCGGTTCTAAGGGGACGATCATTGCCACTTATGTACCTGACGGGGAGGTGCAGATAGGATCCCTTATGGCAGAGGAGGCAAAATAGCTATTTGCCGTATTGTGTTTTTAAGGCATACAGGATGCCCATTTTAAGGTCATAGGTTGACAGGTGCAGCGTCTTGAACGGAATGTGTTCCAGTACGTAATTTGTCAGGATGGCGGCAATAACGATCATATCTACTCTCAATGAAATGAGTCCCTTCATATGTACCCGTTCTTCATGCGTAGATGCGATCAGGCGTGCCGAGAGTGCTTTATAGCCAGCGATATCGAGTGGCATAGTGGCGATAGCACGAACTTCTTCTCCGTTGTTCAGCAGGGCTGCAAATGATTCAAAAGCACCAGCCGATCCGATGAGGGCTGCAGGTCTGTATTGTGCGCAGACGGTCTTCAGTTCATCCAGTGTCTGATCAAGCAGGGTAGTGATGGCATGGTGATCGCTTTCACTCATCGGGTCCGAATGAAAATAGGCCTGCATGAGGCGCGCGGCGCCAATATTGTAGCTTTTTTTCCAGACGATGCCCTGTTCGTTACCGATGATAAATTCTGTGCTGCCTCCGCCTATATCCATGACCAGGGATGTTTGCTGAATGACGCCCGTTGCCTGTACACCATTGAAGATATAGGCTGCTTCCTGGTCTCCCGAAATAATTTCAATGTCAATACCGGTCTCTTTTGCTTTGTCAACAAATGCCTGTCCGTTCGTTGCACTTCTGACAGCCGATGTTGCGGTTGCTTTTACGATCGCAACATCATGGGCAATGATCTGCCGGTGAAATTCCTCCAGCGTTTTGATCCCTCTTTCAAAAGCTTCCGGGATGATCATATTTTCATTGATGCGGCCCTGTCCTAACAGCACGGGTACGGTCGTCCTGTACAGAATATCCGCGCCGCCATGAGTCAGGTCCGCAATGATGAGGTGAAAGGTATTGGTACCAATGTCTATAACTGCCGCTCTCATGAAATTCATCTGTTTTTACAAAGCTATTAAATTAGTACTTATCGGGTAATGCGTACGCTATGCATCTTATGCAGTCAGTACTTCGATCGCATCTTCCAGTTTACTGAGCCATTGCGGATGAACGGTACGGTCGTTTGCGGATTGTTTGTGTAGCTTTTTCAGCGGAGAAAGAAATTCCTGTCCGCCTAAAGCAGCGATCGCATCAAATAACAAGGTGCCTGTTTCTCCTGTTGACAGTTCCTTCCTGATCACCTCATAAATGCCGGGATCTTTTCTGCTGGCTAGTCCCATGATGGCTTCCATGCGGGTATCTTCATCCGTGTCGCTGATCCTGGCCCAGAGTGCATCCCGTATGGCTTTATTATTCCGGGTGATCATTGACCCCAGGGAGAATGTCGCCCAGTCACGGACGTCGGTATCTTTATCCCCGGAGAGATCGATCAGCATATCAATGGCAGCGGGTTTATCTACTTTCTGTAAGGCATGCACTACGCCGTAACGGACCACCGCATACCGGTGTTTTTTCAGATAGGATAACTTTTCAATATCCTTATCGTCCAGACCTGTATTATTGTGACCGATCGCGTGTAACAATGATTCCAGCACTTTTACATCACGCTCATTTGGTAGTATCCGCATGTATAATGCCAGTGTTGGTTTTTGAAACGGACGTGCTGCCCCTCCCAGTTGTGACAGTACATCGATGCCTATGCGTCGTTCACGTGGCAGCGTTGATTTAACAAGTGCTGAGCAGCGTTTGAACACTGCTTTTTCAGGACGGGTGCAGAGTGTTTTGACATTATCCCAGTAGGTACGGGTCGACTGATTATTCAGTAAGCGTTCGAACAGCTTTTCGTTTGTCCAGTTGATTCGGCTCATGCAGGAAGGTTAGTTGGAAGGCGAAGGTAAAGAAATTAGGGTTGGGGAATCAGGAATCAGGAAAATTCCGAGGGAAAGAGAGGACGGAGGAGTCGGGGGACAGCGGAAAATGGAAGCTGTAGCAGCGGACGCCACTACAGCCAGGTATCATTATGACTTACGTACGTATTTTGTCAGTATCACGATAGTCTGTTCGTTAATCTTTCCTTCTATTTGTTCGTGGTTATCAGCTACCAGTCTTATTTTACGGACGATGGTACCTTTAGGGGCCATGAAGTTGGCACCTTTCACGTTCAGGCCCTGTGTCAGCACAACGGTGTCGCCATTGACAAGCTCAGTACCATTGCTGTCCAGGTGTATGGCTTTTACTTCAAAAGCGCTTAATGCCCAGTTGCTCACTGCCTCATCGATCTCTACGGAGTTGATGATCTCAGTGGCCCATTCCTGGTCTTTGTATTTATAGAGTAAACGGTAGCTTAAAGCCTGTACACTGGGTTCGGTATTCCAGATGCTGCCGGCCAGGCAATGCCAGTGCATAACGGCGGTCGCATCTTCCATAGCAGAGAGGCAGGTTTGACATACGGCTACTTCGTTTTCGATGGCGTCGTTGTTTTTAGGACTTACCGCGTAGGCGATGGCAGCAGGTTCACTGGTACAAAGTTCACAGGTGCCATTGCTGCGTTCATTCAGGGCAGGCGTAATAGTTGTGCTCATTAATATGTAATGTTGGATAAAGACCGCAAAGATACGTTATAGTGGCGGGAGTGCGCGATATATATATTAATATGATAGCTGTTAAATATCATTTTTTAAACGCGCCAAATACCAGTATCAGGTAGCTGAGGGGCATGATGGACTCCCCATCACCGAAGAGCCGGATCACATCAGGAAATCGCCCCAGAAGGGTACATTTCTCAATCCTGACCTGTCTTCATACATAAAGTAGGGTTTGTATTCATCATTCAGTACCCATTCCCAGGAGTCGTGGGACGCGTTGTACGTACGGTGATAGATATCGAGGTGCTCGTTAAATTCGTGCAGCAGGTATTTTCTCAGATCGAGTCCGTAGCAAACAATATCCGCACCCCAGACGGAGACAACAGGTCTTGTATCCAGTGCCGGGTCAGACACGAGGAAGCGGTGATC